>JAQWFF010000023.1:0-2987 GCA_028704525.1 Candidatus Dojkabacteria bacterium
TGGTTGCGGGGGTCGGACTTGAACCGACGACCTTCAGGTTATGAGCCTGACGAGCTACCACTGCTCTACCCCGCGATAATGCCCATGATTATATCACAATTAAATTCCTGAGAGTATAAAGTCTTTCCATACCTTAAAACCATATTCTGTTTCTTCTACATAATTTTCATCTACTATTTTTTCTAAATGATTACTTGCCATACTAAGGAGAGATTCTGGAATTACAAAAACAAAGTCTTTTTTCGCAGAGAAACTTAGTCTATCTCTTGCTTCCACTTCTAAATATTCAACACTTTGCATACTATCTAAAAGGGTCGCTAATTCTAAATTCTTTAATCTTAAATTCTCCACCTCTCTCTGTGCCTTCCTCAATATATCAATCTTCTGTATCGTCAACATTACAGAGTGCCCTATGTTGTAGAAAAGGAATATTGATATACCAAGGAGGAGTATCTTAACCAATATACCATTAAAGAAAGTATCTACCCTTTTTCCCTTAACATCCTCCGTATATCTTCTTTCTTTTGGTTTATATATTACCTTATCCATATGTATGATATTAACAGGAGAAAATATATTAATCAAAGTAACCCATATATATTTATTATTGCTCTCTACTCTCTGTGATGATATAATTTTGCTATAAATAGCAAATATATTACTAAATTAATACTTTTAATAACGTGGGAGCAATAAATAATCCTAGTTTTGAAGAAAAAAGAAATAAGTTTATGTTAGATCTTCAGGGTAAAGGTCGTTCTGAAGCGACTGTTATAGCATACTCCAAAGACATAGAACAGTTATTAAACTTCTTTTCTAAAGAAGGAACCTCTGCAATAGAGGATATAACTATAGACGATTTAGAAAAATATAAACAAAATCTACAGGACAATAACTACACTCCTAAGAGTATTTCTAGAAAGATAAATAGTACAAGAACTTTTTTCAGATATCTTTTAGATAATGGAGTTATATCTGATAATCCATCTGAGAAATTAGCACACCCTAAATTTGAGACTAAACCACCAAGAGTATTAACAGAGATGGAGTATAGAGCACTAAGAGATGTTAGTAGGGTTGATTTAAGACTCTACTCTATCGTAGAGATATTGCTTCAAACAGGTATTAGAATTGGTGAGTTGGCAAATTTAAGTTTGGAAGATATTAGAAAATCAAAGGATGGGAAGATAGACTACCTATATATAGAAGCAGCAGGAAGCCATCCATCTAGAAAGGTCCCTCTAAATAAATCGGCAAAGAAAGCTATAGATGAATATCTTAATGTAAGACCAGAGACAGATGATGATACATTGTTTGTTACAAAAAATGGGAGACCATTACTTGTAAGAAATATTAGAACTGCAATAGACAAAGCATTTGAGAGAGCAGGTATTAAGAATGCAAAGGTTAATGATCTTAGAAATACATTTATAGCACATCACTTAGCTAATGGTGTAAGTCTAGTAGTAGTATCCAAGTTAGTAGGTCACAAAAGATTATCTACTACAGAAAAGTATCTTAACCTTGTTAAGATGCAAAAGGAAGAGCAGAAGAGTTTAAAAGAATTGTAAATTTCTCTAATAAATATGAGATGGTGGGAGTAGATGGATTCGAACCATCGACCACGGCTTTATAAGAACCGCGCTCTAACCAACTGAGCTATACTCCCATAACTGATGATTTTACCATAAGATTACGTATTTTAGAAACCCATTGGGGGAAATCCTGCTTGCTGTGTTTTAGGTTCTTCCTTCCTATCTAGTTGTGCTCTAATTCTAATATCATCATTTACAACCTCCAAATCTCTTCCATACTTTGTTCTTGAATACTTCTTTATAATATCTGAAACTTCCTTCTTAACAGGTAAATCAAATCCAGATCCAGGATACCTCTCTCCATACAAACTATTCATAGAGAATGGTGCTGGATATGAACCCTTAGAAAGAAGTTTAACATAGTAGTTACCAATACCCTGATTAACCATATCAGAGGAGGTAATATATGGTTCAAATTGTGTCTCAAGAAATTTCGCATCCTCTGCACTACACCTTGCTATAAATAAAGAACCAACATTACCAAATACTGCACCCTTTATATCCTCAGGAAGCTGACCTATATACTGATGAGCAAGTGTTAAGTTAAGGTGATACTTTCTTGCCTCAGAAAGTATTGAGCCAAACTCCTCCGTTGTAAAGTTCTGGAACTCATCCGCATAGAAGAAGAAGTCTCTCCTACTCCTCTCATCAACATTCTCCCTACTTAGTGCTGCACCAAGAAGTTTTTGAACTATTAACAAACCAAGAAATTCCATATTCTCATCACCCATAGCACCCTTGGCGAGATTAATTATAAGTATCTTCCCCTGATCCATAACATCTCTAAAATCAAAGGATGATTTTGTCTGACCTATGATATTTCTTATAGCAAGATTCGTTGTAAATTTATCAAACTTAGATATAAAGTATGTTAATGATTCTGATTTAGTCTTCTGGTCTGTCTTTGCTACCTGATCAGTCCAATACCTTAAAACCAATTCATCTTTTATGAGAGGTAACCAGTAGCTCTTAACCCACTCTTCATCCTGAAGTATTCTAACAACCTCTATAAGGGTAGAACCCTCTTTTGACATAGCCGTTAACATAGAGTTCCTAACAGCCTGTTGAAATGCTGGCCCTGCGTAACCTTGATTATGAGGATCAAATAGACGAATAAGAAGTGCTATAAAACTATTAACTATCTGATGTTTATGTTGTTCACTATAAAACTCCATTATATTTAAACCAAATGGTCTTTCAAAATCACCTGCATTAAAGTAGATAACATCCTCTGCCCTCTCTGGTGGAATACGATCTAATATCATCTCAGCAGTTTCCCCATGTGGATCTATAAAACAAACACCATCACCATTATATATGTCCTGTATAATCATTCTCATCATTAACCATGATTTTCCTGTACCTGTTTGACCTAATATGTAGGAATGCCTT
>JAQWFF010000023.1:2997-9888 GCA_028704525.1 Candidatus Dojkabacteria bacterium
TGCTCTTTTCTTTCCTCTAAATATATTATTCCCTATCCATATTGTGTCTCTTGATTTAATATCTTCGCTAATAGTATTGTCAGCGACCAATTCTTTCGCAAGCAACCATCGTATATTAGGAATAGTTATATCTTTATTGGGGAAATGGTATATACCTGCAAGCTCCTCTACATTCAATACAGATTTCTCATCCTCAGGTGTTCTTCTAAAGATTAAATCATAAAGAAATTTCTTCTCGTCTTTTTTCTTAATCTTCTTCTTTTCTAATTTATTAATACCTGGATTCCCATACTGGTCAAAAGCACTCAATATATTATCAAGATGCATATCCGCTATCGCTTTATCAGGAGCACTTGTAACTATCCTAATCTCTGTCACAAGACCTGGTTTTGCTATCTTCTTACTTATTCCATCTAACTTCTCTTGGGATGCATGTATTTTCTTCTTTTCTGGATCTGAATTATTCTCCTGTACTCTTTGTACAAACTTCTCCCCATTGCTTTGCCATCCCTTTTCCGCAGGAGAAACTGCTATCTGTATAACTGCTCCTTCATTCTCGGACATTTTACTAAGTGTACTTAGTATATTTGCCATAGGATCACCTGTAAAATCCTCTGCTGTTTTTAGAGGACAGTATGAATCTTCTGCTAATACAAGTCTTTTACATGACATCTCTGTATTAGGTGCAAATATATTATATTCTGTTACAGGAATAATATCGGCATCTTGATATGAACCTAATATCTGTTTTTCAACAAGCTCTGCAATTTTTTTAGAACAATGTACATAGAATCTAATCTCTCCTGGAAGACCAACCATTTCAAAGGTTACACAATTATTTACACTGAAATATTCTGCTATACCATCTCCCTTTCCCCCTATACCATACAGATTGGCAAACATTTTTTCTGCTACACCTATCTCTGTCTCATTACCTTTTGGGACTCTAACTTCCATAAGAAATCCATCTTCTGCTTTCTCATTCCTATCTTTCTTTAATAGCTTTTTTCTAATTACTAGGAATAATCCAACAAGTATAAACACGAATGCCAAACCAGCTAGAACCCATCCCCAAGGGATATTAAAACCCCCGTTATTATACAAATCCCCATATGTATCATCGGAGTATGTTTTTGATGTACCAGTTTCTATCTCTGTTTCATCAGTTGGCTGTGGTCCTATTAATTGTGCGTATGTGAATTCGTTGTAATCCATTATGGACAGTATACAATCTTATGATTAAAGAATATCACAGGAAAGTATATATATCAAAGAGTATTTAGAGATTTTTTGTATCTCCGTTCATTTTCTCTCTAACTATTCCAGAACCTAAAGACTTGTTGTTTTCTGTAACAGGATAACCAAGACTTTGATTTAATTCATTGCTACTTTTAACTTTGGTGATATCAGATTTCCCAGTTTCTAATGTTTTTACTTCTATTGGAGGAGGGTTTTGAGGAATATCAACTTCCCCCATAAAAGATCTACCCTCCGAACCCGAAGTTTCTATATTATTTACTGGATTTTGTTCTATATTATTAATATTTTCCATAACCTATAATAACAAGTATTATACCACATATTTACGACTTTCATAGAGTAAATCTCTTTCCATATCTCTTTCCTTTTCCTTCCTTCTTTTCTCATGATATTTCTTTCCTTTAGCAATTGCTATCTCTACCTTTATATATCCCCTTACTGTATATACACTTATCGGTATTAGGGATAGATTACCTTGCTTTACCTTACTTTCTATCCTATTTAACTGGTTTCTCTTTATAAGTAACTTCCTTGATCTAAAAGAATCATAATTATCATCAACTGTATATTCATATCTCGGTATATCCGCATTAACCAACCATAATTCGTTGTTTATAACCTTAACATACGCATCTTTAAGATTAACTCTACCCTGTCTAATAGATTTAACTTCACTCCCTTTTAGTACAATACCAACCTCAAAGCTTTCTAATACTTCATAATCAAAATACGCTTTTTTATTGGTAATTTTCATGATCCCATTATACTACAATACAACTTTCCATATAGAAGAGCCTTCCAATATATACATAGCACTCTGATTACTGTCTACAACAAAGTCTCTAACATCACTCCACATGTTTTCATCTGTACCTCTATACACAATCTGACTTTTTAGGAGAATTTGTCCTGCATGACGTTTGTCACTACCTGACTCTATCGGTTTCTCCATTCTTAAGAATCTTTTTCCCTCAGAATCAAATAGATATAAATCGTAGTATAATCCCCCACTCCCATATGTGAATAGTTTGGTTATATTACCATAATTCCCATCAAAACCAACTGTTTGCATATCAGAAAAAATTTGCTGCTGTTCATATTGGCTATATACATATCTAATGAGCTTAGGTTCATCTGTACTACTAAAGTACACACTAATATCTGCATCAACATCTGTGGCATTTGCAAAAGCATTATTATCTATATATTGGAAAGAGAGGTTATATCTATTCTCATATGAAAAGCCTGATTTAAGCAAAGAACTTTTATCTCTTGATAACAGATATACATTATCATCCTCAGCAAGGACTATCATCTCAACAATATCCTCTGCATCTATATCGTCCTGCCCTAATCCAGAAAGTGCTACAAACTTATCAAAACCACTATCTTTAAAAGTTGCTCTAACTACACCAGATTTTGAATCATATACAAATACCCCTGTATTACCAAGTGACACGTATAAAGGATCTTTAATTAGTCCATCATTATCAGGGATTGACCCTTTCTCAATATCTTTTAGAGATACTGTATGAACTTTCTTAAGTCCTGGGTCTGTAACAATTAAATATTCCTTTCCTGATGTATCTTTATACAATTCTATATCTGTTGGATTAGAGCCCTCTCCGAAGGTAAGTCTATGGTCTGTAAATTTAGTTAAACTACCATCTTCTTCCTCTACAGGGACTCTTTTATAGACAGTATCCTCTAGAGACAGCTTTCTACCCTCTAACTCTTTAAGCTTTACACTGTCTTCGTCATTTAACTGTGTAGGTATATTCTCAAAAAGCTTTCCTGCTTGGAATAGATATGTCTCTGAGGAATCTATATCCAATACTATATTTTCTTCCGCCTTATCTAAAAGATTTCCAATACTTTCAAAGGCTTCTATAGCAAGATTATGTCTGTCTCTTGCTTTTTTCCCATTCACAATCAAGGTTATACTAACTGCCAAAAGTATTATACCCAAAGCAACTAAAACCAATTTCTTAACCCTTGATATTACAAGATCTTTTCTCTTATATCCGTCTATTCTCATTCCCTTTACGCTGTCTTTTCTTGATTCTGGTTTTTTTAATTGTTTTGTTTTTGATAATAATCCTTGGAATTTGTCTTTAACAAGACCGACTCTTTTAACAAAGAAGCTCTTTACCTTTTCTATTATAGATTTAAATCGTATAGATATCTTTGAAATAATCTCTTTTAATTTCTTCCCTCCGTCTGTTTTCTTTGGTAATTTAACTCTAGGTGCAGGTATATCTTTTGTTATATCGGCTTTTACCTCTATCTTTTTTCCTTCCTTTTCCCCTTCCCTACTAACAAAATATATCATTCCCTCTGAGTTGAGTATCTGTTTCCCAAAATTATCAAGAGAGTTTAATACCTCTTTCCCGTTCTTTAGTCCCATGAAGTTTGACATCGCTTCTGTTATTAAACCATATGTAGAAACAATCAATATATCGTCTTGCCCTAGTGCAATACCTGCTACTGTAGATTTCTTCTTTTTCATAATTTTAAATATATTTACAAACCTATTTTCTTTGTAAATATAAATCTCGTTTTCTCCAAAGTTTCCTATGTACAAACCCTCCTCTTTCTGCGCTATAACAACAAAATTAATATTAATACCTACATCCTCTACTGATTTGTCATTTTTAATCAGGTCTTTAACTTTCCTGATTCCTTCTTTTATAGAATCCTTTAATGATTCATTTGTACTTTTTGCATTAGAATATAGATATCCATCTACAATGCCGTCCCAAACAAATTTAGACACTCTTTCTGCTGGGAGTTCTCCACTGCCAGATATGGAAAGAAGTGCATATATGTCTCCTTCCTTGCTGACTTTCTTTTCTGTAAGGTTGGAGTAATGTTTGAATACAGATATAAAGGTATTCTTGTCTTTATCATTTGATACAAACTGTGTAGCAGTAATTTTCATATTTATCCAATTAACATAAATAACAATGCTATTATGCCCCCTACTATACCGACTAAGATATTTATAACGACTATTGTTTTAACAACCCTATTATCCTGTGTGGAGAGTGTGTCTGCAAGAATTCTAACTCTAAGAAGAAGGAGAATCCCAAATAGTATATTCCCAAATATTATTATCCCTACTGGGAATTTAAGTAGTTTAAGAATATCAAACTTTATACTACTTCCTGTGCTATTACTTAGATTGTCTAATATATCTGTAATATTCATTATATTTTCCTTTTCTTCTTTAATTCCAAAAGATCTACAAGTATATCCTGCACATCCCTTGGTCTGGGTATATTATGAAATTCTATCTCTGATTTTGCACCTGCTGTTTGTATATATACAGAACCTATATCAAAAAGACTCCCAAATATTCCAACCTGTTTATGTGTCACATCTTCTATTCTGTCTAATTGCGCCTCTGACATTGAATGAGACATTATACTAATAAAATCCAAATCTACAACTCTCTGGTTTGTAATAATACTAACATTGTAAAACCATTTAACAATTGCATTTGTTAATATTGATATTGCTATTATAAATGCCGTTATCACTATAGAAATGAAGAATGGGATATTGACCGAGAAGGATTCAAATACAAGAAGGAAAAGGAAGGGTATTAGTAGAACTATTAAAGCAAAGAAAACTTGAAATGCTAATACTATCCAGTGAGACCTAATTACAAGAATAATTTCTTCGTTACTTTCTTTCCCATAAAATTTCATACCCTTAGGGAAAGAGTTAAAAGAGCTATTATTATCTTTAACAATATTCCCAACAAATGACTTGTCTAAATCTCTGAATTTCTTTGGTATATGATTAATATTCTTCTTAGACATATAGATAAAGATAACACAGATTTATCTGTATAACAAGGTTATTTCATCTGTACGTTAATGTGTACAAAGCCATTTTGTTGTATTCTAAGATACCCTGGAGCACGAAGATTATACATGTATTTGAAATCTGTACCATTCAAAACCATAACACCCCTGTTTGTAGTAAATGTAACACTATTTGTCGTTCCATTGCTACTACTCGTTATTACGGATGTTATAGATGTTACTGGGTTATTAATAAAACCTTTTACTTGACTGTGTGTATATGCACCAGATGCATGACAAGAGTCTTTTATCGGATAAATCTTGCTTATATCTGGAGTACCCTTGAGATCTATTTTTTTCCAAAGCATATAACAGTTTATTATGTCGGCCATTTCTGCCTGAGATAACCATGGTGTTCTATAGCAGGATTCAGAGTTAACTGTTGTACCAGATGTATAACCTGTCCTATACCAAGCTTTATAAAACCAGGAAACTCCAGAAATACTTTCCCATGCTTTTGCCATCCAGTCACCAGTTCCACTTCTATCTGTTGTATCCCATAGGACATTGTTCCCCCATCCACCATGTACTGCTGCATATTGTGCAGAGAAGACTCTCTTAGAAGAATCTGTTAATATCATTCCCCTAGTTGCCGCAACAGCTTCTGCCCATGCACCTGTTTTTTTAGTGGTTCCTACAACTTGGCAGCTTTCTGTAGTACAAATCTTATTCACTCCATTTGCTGTATAGTTAACTGCATATGTCCTTGCTGATATTGCCTGTGCCATAAATACTTGAAGAATTTTATTGTATAAAGTTGGATTACCTGTCTTAGAAGGAGCCCAATAATCTGGGACCTCATTTAAACGTAGTAGGTAATCATCCTCAAAATTTAATGTACCATAGGTCGTTGTTTTAATATTGGTCATTATATTTTGAACAGTACCACCTATATTAACCTGTCCCGTAGTTATAAGTTTCCCTGGATAATATGCATTGAGTATTTGTATATACGACTGTCCTCCTTCTGCCCTTGCCTTTGCACCCCACTGACTCATACCATTTCTATGAGTATATGCACCAAATGAAAATACACCAAAGTATCCGCTAGGAGCATTTGAATTGAAATATTTCAAACTTCCTAAATCATTTCCACTTGGGATAGAATCTGGATTTACAACCGTCCCCCCGGTTCTTAAAGCGATTAAAGTCTTTTGCATAGATGAAAGCTGTGCGTTTAATTCTGCTATAGATGCACTAACTGCACCCTTTGTAGAATATTGTGCATTTAATTCTTTTTGTAGTTTTGCTTTCTCGTCTGCAAGTAATTTGTACGACTTATCTAAATCACTCTTCTGTGTTTCTAATTCTGCCTTCTGGCTCTCTAGGTTCTCTTTACTCTCTGCTAGTGTAACAAACTCTCCGTTAATCTTCTCTACCTCATCTTTAAGCATAGATATAGTCCTTGTCCTTACAAAAAGGCCCTCTACAAAATTCTCCCACCCACTTCTTGTAAGGAAGAAACTAGACACCTTATTCCTAGATTGTATATATAAATCTGTAGACAATTCGTCTATTGAATTTTTCTTTTTTTCAAGTAATAACTGCTTCTCCTCTATTTCTTTAATCTTTGCATTTAGACTTGCCTCTGTATTATCAATATTATTTTTTAACTTTGTAATCTCTGCATTTATAAGATTAATCTTCTGACTTAGTGAGTAGTTGCTTCCGCTAATCTCCTTAATCTTTGCTTCTATACTTGATAATGTGCTCTTCTTCTTTGCCAACTCCTCTTCTGTTTGCTCTATCTCATCTTCTA
>JAQWFF010000024.1 GCA_028704525.1 Candidatus Dojkabacteria bacterium
CTTTGCAGATGCTTCTACATTATCAAAGAGATTAGAATTAATACAAGAATATAATATCTCAGGTATAAGCATATGGAGAATAGGGGATGAAGATATGAATATATGGGTAGAGATAGCTAATCAGCTTGACTAAGGGGAATACTATCTAATGTTCATGCTCTTCTGCTTCCATTGCTTCCTCTTTTGTAGCATGTACAGTACCCTCTGGATGATTAGCAGGAGCATATATTGTATATAGCTTCAAATCCTCTTCTTTATTATTAATAACATTGTGCTCTGTTCCTGCTGGAACTATTGCAACCATATCTTCCTCTAATATTGTTTCTTCTCCATTCATTATAATTTTTGCCTCTCCCTCTTCAACTCTAAAGAACTGATCTACTGTATCGTGTACCTCTAGTCCTATATCCTCACCAGGTTTAAGACACATAACTACTAATTGCATATGAGAACCAGTATAAAGTACCTTCCTAAAATTACTGTTCTCTTTTGTTCTGTCCTCTATATTATCTGTATAACCCATATTTAATAATTAATTAATTTATATATGAATATTGTATCACAATTATTTAATCTGCTTTGTATAAATACCAAATCTTTGTATAAAATGACTAATTGCTATAACACCAACTACTATCGACAATTCAACATGCCAATACATAACATCAAAAGTAATATCATATAAAGATGGAAACTTATATCTTAAAATCATAAATATCCCAAAACCAAAAGAAGGTATTAAGAAAAGGAGTATAAGTAATGAATTCCAAAAGCCATTAAACTTTACTATCGAAATCTTTCCTAGTTTATTCTTTTTAACTAATAAATATGACACCCAATAGATAACAGTTGTAAGAAGGAGAGGGATAACAATATTGTATGGGAGTACATTATCAGTTTTGCTTTCTGTCTCAATATTCCCAACAAGAGAGGAGTTGCTTTCTACTTCAACAACCTCTTCTTCAACAATCTCTTCTTTCCCAATATTCCCTATATTATAATTTTCTAATAGATAATATGAACTTGTTTTATGATCTCTGCCTATACCATCCTTTGTTTCAAAAGCATTCGTTATATCTGTACCACACCATTCTCTAATATCCAAATACCTGTCATGTGCAGAAAGATAATTTGTCAAATCGTATACATCTCCATCATATATAACCCAACAATCAGAAGTGATATTATGCTCAGAAACCTCTTCCTCTGTATATGACTGAGCATAGACAGAGTATCTCCCTATAAATATTAATACAAATGTTAGAATCAATACTATTAATTTCTTCATATGCTATCTACGCCCTGCTGTACAGCATATTTAAATAGCTCCTGAAACACAACTGGATCTATTGTATATATAATTGCAAAAGAGGTAACAAAGATAATAACTGCCAACCATTTTGTATATGCACCATACGTTTTAATAAAGAGAATTACAGAAAGTATCGCCATTATAGTTGGTCCGACTATCTTTATATCTCCAAGAGGTACTAAATATCCTCCAATTGTCTTCTCTGTAGTACCTAAATACTCAGCAAGATTAAAATTAACTTTAAAGATTATAAGAATGATTTCTGCAACAAGAACAACCAGAAGGATAATAGAGGATGCCCTTGTAGATTTCCCCTCTGTTCTATAAACCTCATATATTACAGTGGGAAGTAGAAAGAATATCGGTATTAGAGGTTTTAATGTAACAAGACCAATAATAATTCCTATAATCGCCAATATCATACATATAGTACATATTAATGGTGCATGTTTTGTAGGTTTTGCCATCAATTACTTTTTAAATTTTATCTTCTTTAGGCATCTCAACTTTAATATCTTCCTTTTTCTCCTCTTTCTTTTTTCTCTTTATAAAGAATATTACCAAAAATATTAAACCTAGTAGAAGAATTCCAGATAAAACATATATCCCATATGTAAAGATATCTGTTTCTTCTTCGGCAATAGGAACCACATCCTCTCCCAGTACATTAAGTTTAAATAGGGTAGCCTTTGTACTAGCTTTCCCATCATCATTCTTAGATTGTGCTATAACATCGTATGAACCTTCCGCTATATCAGTAGCACTTACGATTACATACCAATTTCCATCATCATCTGCCTTTGCTGAATATGCCTTGTCTCCAATGGTTATATAGACTGTATCTCCCGCTCCTGCTGTTCCTGCTATCTTTATAATACTCTCAACACCAACATCTAACCCATCTTCACCTTGAGAATCTACAATTACATCATCCACTATTACAAATTCCAAAGCAGGGACTATCACTTCCTCATCTATATCTTCCTCATCTATATCAGTTGCACTAATAGGTTTGTCGGGTACAACAGCCTTATCCTCTGTAGCTGGTTCATCCTTCCCATCATATTCTGGAATTTCTTCCTCCTCTTCTGGAACAACTGGTGGATTATCTGGATTCTCTCTGCCCATATCTATATCATACCCATATGTTCTAAATACCATATCTCCTGGATATTCAACTTGACCATCTCTTCTCGTTCCCAATGTATAAGACGAACTATTGGTTGTATACTGCCATGCTGGAGGATCAACCGCATAATATGATGTACCTATCCACATGGAGTACAAATGAGTTGTATCCATAAGAAGACCCAAATCATTAGGTGTTAACTCAAAAGTCTCCCACCCATCTCCTGCATCCATACGATGATTTGTTGTCCAAACATTCTGTCCAGTAGTTTCATCTTGTATTACCAATATTATATTGGCTCCCGATTTTCTATCCATCATTCCAACATCTATCCTTGTTAAAACACCTTTTGTAACTTTAAATGTTTGATTCCTGTAGTACTCAGTATAAACACTTACACCACCTATAAAAGATGTTTGCTCTTGATCCAATTGATACATATCCAGAGCTTTCGCTGGAAATCTGAATAAAAAAGGAAAGAGTATCAAGCATACAAGAGAAATAATTAATGATTTTCTCATTTTTATTATTCTATAACCTTAATAACTATATCTTTATATATCTAATACTAAATGTCAACTAAATATAGTAATTAGAGTTTGTTTATATATTTTGCTATAAACTGCCCATTTATACTTGAATCGCCATCATCACTAGTAACTGTACCACATACATAATCATCTCCGAAATAATCAATCTGAACAGATGCATTATCATCAAAAACTCCACCAGCTAATCCTTCTGTGGAAATATTATATTCTGGAGAGTATAAATTTGGAGTAGAAGTACCATCTTCGGCATATTTTTTGTATGTTCCAACTCCCACGTTTGTTGCATCTTCATTTGATAATTTAACTACAGCTAAAACTTTGTTTCCAGTTATATCAGAATATACACTATCAACATTCAATGTATAATTTGTAAACACTAATAATGCCTGATCCTCTCTCCAATGTATAAAATTAGAATTTGCAGAGGTAATTTTTTGTGTACCAGCTTCCTCTGATTGCACAACTATAGATGTTGACTTAGGACATCCAGTAGGAGCATCTGCTACAACATCATTCTCTTTTGAAAATAAAAAATACACAAGAGCACCCACTCCTAAAAGAACAAATATTGCAATACCAATAATTATAGTTTTGGATTTAGACATAATATATATAAAAAATATTAAATACTATCTTTCATACTCTGGTATCTTGTATGAAATGTCAACTAAATATAGTAATATAAAAAATATGATAAAAGAAATAGAAACAAAAGAGCAATGGGACATATATTTAAATAGTTGTATTAGAAAAACATTTCTTCAATCATTTCAATGGGGACAATTCCAAAAATCATTAAATAAAGATATTAAATATCTTGCAATATTTGATAATGAGAATCTATTAGGCATTGCACTATGCATAAAAGAAAAATCTCTTTTCGGAAATTATATATATATTCCAAGAGGACCATTACTTACAAATGAAAACGAAGATGTATACAAGAAAGTATTAATAGAGATAAAAGAGTATTTTAAAGATGTAATATCAATTAAAATAGATCCAGCATACACACAAGAGAATTCTCTTGCGAAAGTTCCATCTAGAATAGGATTTATACACAGCATTAACTTTATACAATCTGAAACCAACTGGATAATTAATCTAGAAGGAAATACAGAAGAAGAACTTCTTAACTGGTGTAGAGAACATGGTATGGTTGATAACTATCCAAAATACATTCGCAAAGCAAGAAGAGATGGTGTGGATATATCATTCTCAAAAGAGAAAAGTGATTGGGAACTATTCCATAAGTATTTAACACAAAGTGGGAAAAGGAAATCATTTGAAGTTAGATCTAAAGAATATTTTCAAAATATGTATGATACTCTCTCTCAAGATGATACTGTTAGACTAGGTATAGCAAAACGAGATGGGAATATACTTGCTATGATACTAATTGCAGTAGATAAGAATGAAATATCATGCCTATACAGTGCTCAAACAGATATAGATACAAAATTAAGAGCACCACTTCTTCTTCGTTGGGAGTGTATGTTAATGGGTCAAAGAGAAGGTATAAAGAGATTTAATAACTGGGGAGTACTTCCAGAGGATAAATATAAACCAAATAATCCAGGTTACGGATACTCACAATATAAAAGAAGCTTTGGTGGATATCTTGAGCAGTTAGAGCGAACATATGAATATCCATATGACAGATTAAAAAACACATTACAAAGAATATACGATTGGTATATTAAGATACGATATTACAAATACAGATAGTTTTGATAGAATAATATTATGAATACAAAAGTACTTCCTGGATTTCAAGAACTGCTTCCAAATGAGCAGCTTGAATTTAATAGGATAAAAAGAATAATTGAAGATGCATATCTTACGTATGGTTATAGACCAATAGAAACTCCTGTATTAGAAAGGGCAGAGGTATTGCTATCAAAGAGTGGAGGAGAAACAGAAAAACAGATATATCAATTTGAGAAGGGAGATACAAAGCTAGCAATGAGATTCGACCTAACAGTACCACTTGCAAGATATGTAGCACAGCATCAGAATGATTTAGTATTTCCATTTAAAAGATATGCTATAGATAAGGTATATAGAGGAGAAAAGCCTCAGGCGGGAAGATTTAGAGAGTTCTACCAGTGTGACATAGATGTAATTGGCAGAGATACTCTTCCTTTAGAATATGATGCACAAATACCTCTTATAATATCCGAAATCTTTACCAATCTTAAATTGGATTTCACTATTAGGATAAATAACAGGAAGATATTAAATGGTTTTCTTCAATCCTTAGGTCTAAAAGATATAGCTATAATATTAAATATCCTTGATGGTATTGAAAGAGAAGGGGAAGGAAATATAAAAAAAGAATTAATAGAAATTAATGTAGATGCTAAAACAATCAAAGAAATATTTACCTTTATTCAATTGAATAAATTGAATAATTCAAAACTTATCAAAGCTCTAAAAGACTATGAAATTAACTCTGATATGTATAAAGAGGGAGTAGGGGAGTTATCTTTTGTGTATAAGAAGATGAAAGAAATGGGTATTAAGGAGAAAAATTGTAAGATAGATTTATCAGTAGTAAGAGGATTAGATTACTACACAGGAACTGTATACGAAACAACACTAAACAAATATCCAGAAATTGGTTCAGTATGTTCTGGTGGAAGATATGATGACTTAGCTTCATACTACACATCTAATAAATTCCCAGGAGTAGGTATATCTATTGGATTAACTAGATTATTTGATCAGCTACTCAGAAGAGGTGCTATAGATACAGCTATACAAACTAATACAAAAGTTCTAGTAATATCCTTATGTGATGATGACGATTATATTAATACCCTGCTAGAGAAATTTCAAGAAAGTAATATAGCTATGGAACTTGGAGTAGGGGATTTAAAAAAGAATATGACATATGCAAATAGGTTAAAGATTCCTTATGTTGTAATAATCGGAGAGGATGAGATTAAAGCCAAGAAATATACCATTAAGGATATGGATACTGGTAAACAGCAAAAGAAAACTCTCAAGGGGATACTCGGAATACTCTGTTAAAATCTTCTGAATATTTTATCTATATTTTTTGTGTAGTATTTATAAGTACATATGTCATCTATTTCTTTCTCTGTTAAGTATCTTTTTACAAATTTATTCCCCTTTAATGTATTAAGAAAATCTTTTCCTGATTCAAAAGATAATTTCTGTATTACATCATATGATTTACTTTTTTCTGCGCCTTTATTAACAAGTTTAAGCATTAATGTTTGAGAGAATATCTTCCCTTCACTCACTTTTAATGTTTTTTGTATATTATCTCTGTGTACAGTAATATTCTTAACAATATAAATCATATCTGTAAGCATAAAGTCAACAATACACAAAGAATCTGGGACTATAATCCTCTCATTAGAAGAATGAGACATATCTCTCTCGTGCCATAATGTAATATTCTCCATAGAAGTAAGTAAATTGCCTCTTAAAAGACGTGATAGTCCACAAATTCTCTCACAAAGGATTGGGTTCTTTTTGTGTGGCATACTTGATGAACCTTTCTGTCCTTCTTCGAATGGCTCCGTAACCTCCTGAATCTCGGTTCTATGTAAATTCCTAATTTCAGTAGCTATTTTCTCTAATGTACTTCCAAGAATGGAAAGTGAGAATATATACTCTGCATGCCTATCTCTTTGTAGTATCTGAGATGATATTCTTGACTGTTTTAAACCCAAATCTTTACATACATACTTCTCTATAAATGGGTCTACCTGAGCATATGTCCCCATAGAACCAGATATTTTCCCATATGATATATTCTCAAGTGAATTCTTTAATCGGTTAATATCTCTATCCAATTCATATGTATAAAGAAGCAATTTAAATCCAAGGGTTATTGGTTCTGCATGCACTCCATGAGTTCTACCAATCATAACTAAATCCTTATACTTCTTAGCTTGGTTGAATATAATTCTCCTCAAAATGGATACTTTCTTTAATACTAAAAGCATTGATTCTTTCATCGTTAAAGAGAGAGCGGTATCTAATATATCACTTGATGTAAGACCAAAGTGAAAATACTTAGATGATTTACCAATTTTCTCAGAGACACTCTCTATGAATGCTACTGTCTCATGCCTACAAGTCTCTTCTTTTATTCTAATATCATCTACATCTATCTTTGATCTTTTAAGAATATTCTGTAAATCACTATCTGATATTAATCCTTTTTTATTCCATGCTTTACATACACTTAATTCCACTTCTAGCATCTTCTGAAACTTGTATTCATCACTCCACAATTCTTTCATTGGAGACAAGGAATATCTGTCTAACATATTACTTTATTAATTAATTAAATTAACAAACTATCATCTCTATCAGGACCAAATGTAAGCATAACTGGAATAGTATTGGATTTATTAGAAACAAAATCTATATAATCTTTTACTTCTTTTTTAACGTTAGAATATTTCTCAGCATTTTTTAATTCTTCTTTATTCCAATATTTCATTCTCTTATATACTGGTTTTACATTATTTAAATGCTCCTGATCTGGTCTGTAATATGATTTATTATTATTTTTTGTATATCCTATACAAATCTTAACATCTCTTTTATAAATAATATCCATGTGCGTAAATACCAACTCTTCAATACCTCCAACTCTGCAGAAATATTTAAGCATTTCTAAATCAAGATACGCGATATCTCTTGGTCTTCCTGTTGTAGTACCATATTCATTTGCATCATCACGAAGTATCGTTGCATATTTTTCTTCCATAAATGTCGGAATCTGTCTTTTTCCTACGCTTGATGTATATGTAGATTTAATTACTCCAAAGCGAGCAGATATATCATTTGCATTTACCACACCCTCTGTAGCGTAGGTAATCCCATCCAAACAACAGTTTGATACAGATACATCTGGATATACACCCCATCGATAATCTAAGCCAACTGCTTGAGCCTTCTCGAAGATAAAGGGGATTGAAGAATTCCACTCTTTTTTAATATATTCATACATTGGATACACATAATCTTTTAGTATGTTTCTTGATTTCTCTAAATTATCTAAAAACTTCTCCTTACTCCCAATTTTTACATCTTTTCCACCAAATCTTTTAACTTGTATTTGAGAGCACTTCATACCCATACCTGATATCCAATCATTATAAAGATCATAGTGTTCACCAATTATCTTTCTCCAATTTCTATTCATTAAATCTCTTACTCTGACTGGTACTCGATAAAGAATATCTGCATAGCTTGGTGCCATACCTCTTCCTGTTGCTGCTTGACTACCAAGCGCACTCTGTTCTCTATTCTTTAATGCTAATTCAAAAGCTCTGTGCGTATCTAAATTTAATGTGGCCATTTCATCAACCATTAATCTAGCAGGCAATTCTTTTAATTCAAAAACTGTCTTTACTTCTTCTATCTCGTTTATGAGATCAATTGGATGTATGACCATGCCTTTCCCAAGTACAACTGTACATCCTTTATGAAGTATTCCAGAACCAATCTGGTGTAGACCAATTTTTTTACCATTCATGGATATTGTATGACCTGCATTTGAACCACCATTATCTCTATATACTACGACCTTTTTATATTTTTTTAGAAAGTAACTTGTAAGTTCGTCTGTTATTCTTCCTTTCCCTTCGTCTCCGAATATTGCACCAATAACTGCAACGGAGTTTGCTCTTCTACCTTTTTTGTTCAAACTTTTTTCCAAGTTTGTCATATATTATAAATGATTATTTTAATTGCCTTGCGAACATAATACCTGTAACAGCAGCACCTGTTATAGTCCCAGATACACCAGCTCCATCTCCTGCAACATATAAGCCATCTATACATGTCTCCAAATTATTTTTTGTAGATATCATAGAAGATCTAAATTTAACCTCAGGAGCATACAGAAGAGTAGAGCCATTATTTATACCTGGCATAACTTCATCTAATTTTTCTAATGCTTCTTTTAAATTCTGTACTATTCTGTACGGGAGTGCCATTGCAATATCTCCTGTAGTTACATCTTTAAGGGATGGAGATACAAATGACTTTCTAAGTCTGCTTTGAGTTGTTCTCCTTCCATATCTAAAATCTTCTAGTGTCTGAAGTATAGGTTTGCCACCACCTATGGTTGATGTAACCTCTGCTATTGATTTCGCATATGCTATAGAGTTCTCTACAGGTTCTGTAAGACTAACTTCACACAAAAGTGCAAAGTTAGAATTCTCACTATCATGTTCTGAATTAGAATATCCATTAATACATACATATCCATCATATATTTCTTTTGCTACAAAACCGTTAGGACAACTACAAAACGTTCTAACAATATCATGATATGTTTTTGTTCTAACCTTATACACTACCTCATAGAGCATATCTGCTTGCTTTCTCATAATCGGAGCTGCAAATTCTACTCTTACTCCAACCTCCACCTTATCACATACATATGGAATATTATATTTCCCAGCTATCTTTTGTAACCAACCCGCACCAACTCTACCAGGAGCAAGAAGTACACATGGAGCATATATCATCTCTCCTTTCTTTGTAATTACACCATTTACCTTTTTCTTTTTAACTATGATATCCGTTACTTGAGTACTATCTAATATATCTATACCTTTTGATACAAGATCATCTTCAAAATTTTTCATTACAC
>JAQWFF010000025.1 GCA_028704525.1 Candidatus Dojkabacteria bacterium
TGAGATATCTCTAGCAGGAGAGGAAATAGATATGCTTGCCGATTGGGGGAACAAATACATAACAGAGAAAGAACCTTGGACAAAAGATGATATAGAGGCGGAGAAGATTCTTAACAACCTTAGCTATCTTCTATCAAAGGTTATTAGATTATATAAACCGATAATCCCAGAAAGTTGTACTAAAGCACATGCAGCTCTTTCTAGTAGAGAAACAGTTATTCTTTTCCAGAAAATTAGTATAGATTAGTAAAATAGCAATGGTATTATGCTATACTAAGTTAGAAAAGATATTAAAACTGCCTAATGTTAATTAAGAGTGATAAACAACCAAAATCTATAGATTTTCTTCAGCCAGTATATTCCCCTACTGATATATGGTCTAATGCGTACCTTTGGCTTACAGAGGTTGGGAAATATCTCCTTATAGCTGTTGAGGTTGTTGTATTGGCAGTTTTTTTCTCTAGATTTATTCTTGATAAAAAGAATAATGATTTAACAGAGGAGGTTAATAATAAGATAGTACTTCTCTCAAATGATTCTTGGAAGAGAAATAGTATTCTTTTTAGTAACTATCAGGCTCTTTTGTCTGATGTTATTAAGATAAGAGAGGGACAGGATATCAACTCATCTACGGTAAGCGAACTTATAAATGGTGTCCCCTCATCCTTGAAGATAGAGACATTCTCTTTTACAGCACAAAGGGTTTCTTTTTACCTGTCCTCTAATAGTTTGGAGTCTGTTAAGAATTATGAGACTGCTTTGAAGAATAATCCTGATTATAAAGATGTTAAATTTTCTATAAACAAAGAGAGAAGTGAATTGAATATAAGAGTATCATTTTCTTTAATTGAACCAAAGTAATAATGGAAAGAAAAAGCATGAATACAACAGAATATATTAAATTAATTAAAGAATCTCCAGAGAAGAAGAAATCGTATATATTTCTTGGTGCAACAGTGATTATTGTAATAGCTCTTGTTATATTTGCTATTAGACCAACCCTTTTAACAATATCTTCTATAAATAAGGAGATAAAGGAGAAGGAAAGATTGGATGATACTCTAGGGCAAAAAATTACAGTATTAACATCTCTTGATAAAGAATATGCAGAGAATAAAGAGAGTTTTGATAATTTGGAGCTAATTTTCCCAGATGACGGTAATTATAGTTTGCTACTTTCCAATATAGAGTCTGTTGTCTCTAGAAATGGATTCTCTCTTGTTGGTATTAATTTTGATGAATATAAGGGTGATAATTATAATATCAGCTCAAAAATTTTAATGCCTTGGAGTATGAGAGTAAATGTTAAAGGAAGGGTTCTTAACTTAATTAATCTTCTTAAGGAGATAGAAGCATTGCCTATGTATCCAGTTGTAGAGACTATATCTTATACGGCACAGGTTGATAAAAGTGGACTAACATCTTTTAGTATATTTATTAGGGTATATCATATAGAAAATAATAAATTTTATGATTAATAATTATGGAATTAATTAAAAAATCTTTAATAGCACTTGTATTACTTTTGGTAGTTGTTTTGGCCTGGATAGGTGGTTCTATTTATTATCAAAGCATAAATATAGATGTTAATCCTAATGCACAGTCTTATACGGGAGCTTTAAGACCTACCTTTGATTTAGAGGAGCTTTCTAAAGTTACAGATAGAACAGAGAAGTCATTCCCTGTATCTCCGTCAGAGTTTTTGGTTCTAACAGAATCTAATTAATCAAGATAGTCATCTAATTTTTGTTGAGATGATTTCTCTTTTAACTTCTTTAATGCCTTTGCTTCTATTTGTCTAATTCTTTCTCTAGTTACACCAAATTCTTTTCCTACCTCTTCTAGTGTTCTAGATACGCCATCTTCTAGACCAAACCTTAATGACAGGACTCTCCTTTCTCTGTCCTGAAGTGTATCAAGGATATCTTTTAGTTGATTTTTCAGATATTCTCCAGTTGCATATTCTTCTGGTGATTGTGACCAATCATCTGGAATAATATCTTGAAGCTTACTATCTTTCTCCTCCCCTATTGGAGTAGAGAGAGGTGCTGGATTTTGTTTAATCTTTCTAATCTCCCCAACCTTGGATAGTTCTATATCCATCTCTTTGGCAATCTCCTCATCCGAAGGAGGTCTCCCAAGTTTAGTTGTTAATACATTATTTACCTTGTTAAACTTGTTTATTGTTTCAATCATATGAACAGGGACTCTAATTGTTCTTGCCTGATCGGCTATAGCTCTAGTTATTGCCTGCCTAATCCACCATGTAGCATATGTTGAGAATTTGAAACCTTTCTTATAATCAAATTTTTCTACTGCTCTCATTAGTCCTATGTTTCCCTCCTGTATGAGATCTAAAAGCTCAAGACCACTCTTCCCATATTTTTTTGCAATACTTACAACCAATCTTAGATTTGCCGTTATCAATAATTGACTTGCCTCCTCATCTCCTGCCTCTATTCTTTTTGCTAATATGACCTCTTCTTCTCCTGTTAATAGTGGAATCCTTCCAATTTCATAAAGATATGACCTGATAGCATCTGTAGAGATACTTGATTGTATAGTTTTTAATATCCGTATCTTCTTCTCTAATGTGAGTTCTTCTTTTGGTGCTTGTTCTACATTATCTTCTGGTTCTAATACCTCTATCTCATTTTCTTGAAGTGATTTGAATATATCATCTAATAGATCAACATCCTCCTCTATAGTTGGAAATATATCCAAAAGATCTTCCTGTGTGAGAAATCCTTGGTCTTTTCCTTTCTCTATAAGGGTTTTTATGGCTTTGTTTTTATCAGTCATATTTTATTATGGTATAATTTTATATATGGATAACAAAAAAGAAGACCTAAACGAAAAAAAACAATTTTTTATAGACAATATTTCAAAATTTTGTGACAAGTGTGGCAATCCTTTTTCTATTGAAGATGTTAATATAATCCAGAACACTGGAGTATCAAGCATTATACACTTTTCCTGTAGTAATTGTAAATCGAAACACATAGCTACATTTGTTTCTCCAATTGGGATGAGTAGCAGAGTGTCTTTGAATACAGATTTAGATACAAAAGAGATTAAAAAATTTGCGATGAGAAACGAGACTTCTATTCAGGAAATTCTTGAAATCTATAAATTCTTAAAAAATAATACAAAGATAGTCCTTTAATCTGCTTTTCTCCAGATTATATCGAAAGATTCATCTTGACTAAGTTCAAACCTTGAAGAAAGTTGATTTTGAAGAGTGTTTAAATTCTCTGCAGACTCTAAATTCCAAGTGTTAGGGTATGTGATATCTAATTTGTATGCATGGAAACTCTCTCCTGGTTGTTTAAATATATCTAAGGTTAGGAAAATATTTTCTCCATCTACAGTTATAGGGAATTTCAAATTGTCTGAAGATCTAATCAGTTTGTAACTTATTTCAAATGTGTTTGTATTACCTATGTTTGTGTTGTACCATCCTCCTAGAACTTTAAAACCACTCTCTTTATAAACATCGTAATCATTATTTGTTAATCCCTTTACAGAGAGTATTGCTGCAGAAGATGGCATATATATTCTTTGGTAGTTAATGTAGTTCCCTTCAGGATATGTTGTACTATCAGAGGTGTTTTCTACAGATATTGAGTATTTAAATGTCATTGTATTTTCGTCTGTTATATCTATAGAGAGATTGTAATTTTTTTCTAGATACATATTGGCTTTATTGCCTCCCCAGTTCCAATCTATGGATATTGGTGCATCATTATATTTACTGTCTAGGGAGCAAGCCCATGATTTTGAGTTAAAGAAATTAAAAGCGTCTCTATCTTTGAAAGATGCTTGTAGATGTTTTTGGTCTAAGGATTCACTAAATACACTACCAAGAGATATTAGGTCGTTGATATTCTTAGAGAGGAGTTTTTGTATTATTTCATTTGCCAAATTAGCAAGGAATGTAGTTTTCTGAGTGCTTCCAGGGACAAATTCTTCGTGTAGTTTGAATATTTTATTATATATATTCTCACTGGTTATAATCTCACTTTCCCCAGGGACTTCAATACCTTCCCATTTGTCGAGGAGTTTCTGTATAAAAGATATATCAATTGTTATTATCCCATCCAAGTCATCTCCCTTCCCGAGTGCTTTTACAAATGGTTCCGCAGATATATATGTTTGTGTTAAATCTGGGTACCAGTTAACTAGTGAGAAACTCCAACTACTTAATCCTAATGCATTCTTAAGGGATAATGGTGGTGTTATTTTCTTTCCTTGTATCTTTAAAGTCCCATCTGCATTGTATATATCGTCTACAAATAGCTCTCTAACTTGACCACTTTCTATTCCCAATATGCCGTAACTTGTTAGCCATCCTCCAGTACTTCTAATCTCAGATTCATTTTGAAGGAGAATTAAATATCTTTTTCTTTCGTCAACGCCAAGAAGGTCTGGGAGGAAGGTTATTACATCTTTGAAATCCTTTGATGCTGTTTGTAGGGTTGAGGTAAGGTCTTTTATCTCTAATATTTTATCTTGTAAGCTTTTCGGAAATACAGAGGTATTTAAATTTGATATTATTTCATTCGCAAGGGATATTTTATATGTTGCATCATCTACCTTGTACTCATTCCCCTGCATTGCAATTAGGTATTCTCTGTACTCTCTTGTTGTGGAAGAGCTGGAGCTTTGGAAATCTAATGCTGGTTGGAAGTCTTTTATATAATTTGCGAGTGGTTCTATGGAGTCTACAAGTTGTCCTGCGCCCTCTGTGGCGTAATTTGCACCCATTAATAGCTCCACAGCTTCATTATATAGATCGTCTTTTCCTAGAAGTCTGAATACCCATTTAGAAGTATTAATTGTATTTGATACTCTATTAATATTTCTTTCTAATTTTGTAATTTGTATTGAGGTCTTTCCTGTATCAAGCTCTGTTATCGAATTCCCAAGTGTTTTTGTATTGGTAGATATTATTGCAAGTCCAAGTAGTGTCCCTATTATTGGATATAGTATAAAGTATGTAAATATAGCTGCTACTATTCCAATACCTATCCCTTTATATATTTTTGAATAATCTATTTCTCTTTTTCTAAATAGATTTTTAATGGGAGACATAATCTTGCTTAAAAATGCACCAAGTGATGTTTTATATACCTTTACATTGCTTCTTTGTGTCTTTTTCGTAGGTCTTTCTTCTTTGATATCCCATTTTTTATTTACCTGCTCATAGTATTTCTGGATTTGTTCTATTAAAGAGTTTTCAAGTGTAATTTGTTGGGACCAACCATATTTTGTGGCATGTGGTGCGGGTACATATAAATCTTGTACTACAAAGTCTTTGTTATCACTTTCTATAAACTTAATACTTTGAGCTTCAGTATTTAATTCAAGTAACTTGTATGCGATAGATAGGGTTGTGTAATTGTTTCTGTTTGCTAGTGTAATAACCTCTCCCTTTGTTTTGTCTGAGAATGTTAATTTTAATATTCCATAGGTGGCATCGTTCTCATTTATAAGGTTGTGTATATCTAAACCTTCTCCTTTTATTGTAATTTGGGGTTTTTGTGTAGCATCTCTTGTTAACTCGTGTATTATATTGTCTGATATTTTTTCTATTCCTTTTCCTATTAAAGTGCCGACTCTTATTATTCTTGCATTTAAATTTGTTTTGTCCTTAAACTCTGCAGTTAACGTCTCGCAATATTTCTGTAGTTCTATATCAGAGTATGGTGAGGGAGATGATAATTTCAGATTATTTACTCTGTTTGCTAATTCTCTATTTAATGCAAGAGAGGTTACAAGGGTAAACTTGGCGTTATTCTTTTTGGCATTTTTCAAAGACAGGTCAATATGTCCTGTTTCTTTTAAGAACTCTTTACTATCAAAGTCATTTTGTATAAGACCTTCGTTTAGTAGGTAGAATAGATAATCAAACCTCTTGAGGTTCTTATATACCGATTCAAGACCTTTAAATTCAAAGAAATCAACGCTTTTAAATTGTTTAAGTTCTAAGATATACTTTTTTGTCTCTGGGCTAAATTTGTCTATTATAATTACATGACAGCCTTGTTCTACCAATGTTTTTGACAAAAGATATCCAGCTCTATTCCCTCCATGTACTATTATGGAGACAGGAGTTTGTGATTTAATTTTATTTATACTTAAGCTACTCATCTATACTTTCTTCAAAATTTACAGGAATTGGGAAACTATAAGTTTTAAGATTTAGGAGATATCCTTTCCTAACTATTACAGGTATCTCTATATCTTCATATCCCTCCGCTGTTACCTTTACTTGATACTGTCCATCTTTTAACTGTAGGCCAGAGATTGGAGCTATCTTTTGAAATTCTCCATCTATATATATCTTAGCATTTTGTGTGTTACTTGTAATTGTTAAAAAACCATCGGAAGAAGATATTTTAGGGACAGAGGAGTAGCTTATAATGCTCCCATGTATTATGTCTTCTGGTCCTATCTCTAAGTCTATTCTAGAAGATGTGTTTTTCTCTATTTCTATATTAAAAGAGTGCTTTTTATAGAATGATTCATCTTCTGTAACTTTCTGAAGCTCAATTAAGTATTCCCCTTCTGGAAGATTCTCTATATTTTGTGGAGTTTGTCCATACTCTTTCTCATTTACCCATACGTTTGCAACGCCATTCTTTAATACTATCTCTATTGTCGTATTGTTATAGAAGCGATTTATTATCGGAAGAGAGCCAATTATCTTATTTATTGGGAGAAAGTATATAAGAATAGAGACGGCTATCACTGAGCCGATTATTATTAAGGCAGTTTTTGTATTTTTCATTGATTAAATTATATTGGAGTACTAGTTTTTTGTCTAGAAAGAATTAGTATGAATACTTAGATTCTGGAGATTTGGGTTCATCCTCGTCCTTCTTCTTTTTTGTAGCTTTGATATTTATAAAGACTATAAAGGCAATTCCTATCGCTATACCTAAGATTAAGGCAAAATATCTAAGTGCTCCGGTTGTTAATATAGCAAAGGAACCAAGGAGCAGGCTTGCCGACATTTCTATTAGTACAACGTTTTTTCTTGATATATTGAGTTTAAGCAATTGGTGATGTAGATGGTTGGTATCATTTATTTTCATTAGCTCCACAATACTCTTTGGTTTGTTTATAAATATTCTCTTTACAATTACATATATAAAATCAATTAAAGGAAGTAGAAGAAGCATTATTGTAGTTGATATTTTAAGATCAGCAATAATTGCCAAAAGACATATCAGGAAGCCGTAAACGGATTTTCCAGCAGAACCACTCATAATTTTTTGAGGAGGGAATGCAAATAGAAGAAAAACCAGAAGAGTGCCTGCAGCAAGTATACTTAAGGTTGAAGAGAATAGTGCAGATTCCCTTACAGCTATAACAAATATTAGAGAGAATATAGCCAGAGAATTTGCTTCTATAATACCTGGGGATCCAGCAGTCCACTTTACAGCATTAATACAAACAATTATCCATCCGAATAGTATTAAATCACCTGGAAATACAAATGATTGCGCAAGCCCTAATACTGAGAAACTTAATGTACGACTCTCTAATGCTATATCTAAAAAGGAGATACTTGTTAAATCTATTATTGAAAATGCAATTATCCCAGCAGCAAGTATTTGATATAGGAATTGAAGACTTGCTGGGAGATTAAATACATCATCAAGAAAAGAGCCTAAGATAAGGATTCCAAGTGCAATTAATATTGGGATTGTGAAGGCATCTAGTTTGAAGAATACCAATATAGCGAGGAATATTGGTATTGATATAGCTAATCCTCCCAATGCTGGTGTTACTCCTTCGTGCATTGCTTTCTCTGGATTATCAAAATCTTTTTCTTTCCTTTTTGTGTGTGGTTTGTATGTTATATCTTTTTTTGTTGCAAAATATCCTATCAGTGGAGTTAGTATTAAAGATATCCCTATCCCTATTAAAAATATAGGCCAGAACTCAAGATATTTTAAATATTCCAATCCCTTAGATATATTTGGTATGTATCCTAAGACTTTTTGTAAAAGAAGGTTTGCAGAAGAGAAATCCATTTTAAAATGAATTAATTAATTGAATTAGTATAACAGAAAGAGAGATAGAAGTTAGCAAGGAACCTAGTAGTAATAGTTTTGTTAGAACTTTCTCTCTGTTATATGTTTTTGATGTTAATATAATTGATGTAAGGACTGGAATGAAAGATAGGATTGGATATATTACTATCAAATTCTTGTGTACCAACTTACCTGAGGCCTGTATATTATATCTCAGCACAGGGATTAAAGAGGGTATCCTATCAATGTTTTGGACTATTAAATATATTTGATATGCAATCATTAACAAGGATATTATAATTGCAAACCAAAAAAATGCATCTTTTAAAAATCGCCTAACTTCAAGCTGTGTTAAATACCCATCTGTTTTTCCTTTAATCTTGAGAAGTTTGTTCTTAAAGGGTTCTTTTATCTTCAAATCTAACTGTGTATTTTTCTCTTTTTCCTTTTTCTTCTTGACCATAATCTAGATTATACCATTAAAAAGTTCTATATATTGTTGTGTACTTAGATGTTGAGGTCTCTTATCTAAGAGAGTACCGACCTTCTTCTTAAATCGATATTTCTTTAAATTATTTTTTAATGTTTTTCGAGGATGAGTAAAAGCAATTTCTAGAAAGTGTTGGAATGAAGCCATTTCTTTTATATCACTTTGTTTGTTTTGTAAGAAAACTGTAAGACAGCTATTAACCTTTGGGGCAGGTTTAAAAGAATTAGGTCCGATATCAAGGACTTTCTTAACATTAGCATAGAGAGATGTTTTGATTGAAAGTAGATTGTTATTAGGTTCTTTGTTTATATATTTCTCAGCCACCTCTTTTTGGATTATAAAGTATGCATTATTTTTAAAGTATTTTGATTCTATTATTTTTGATATGATTCTTTTGCTTACGTTGTACGGAAGAGAACCAAAAAATATTACATCCTTTCCTTCTATTTCTTTGAAATTCCACTCTTGAAAATCTATGTTTAGTACACTTATGTTTTTGAGTATTAACTCTTTGGCAAAGTTATCATCTTTCTCTATTGCAAGTACATTCTTTCCTCCCTTTATAAGTTTTTCTGTAAAGAAACCTCT
>JAQWFF010000026.1 GCA_028704525.1 Candidatus Dojkabacteria bacterium
CTCATCCCAATTATCAATTTCTCTTACTTCTTTAAATATACTTTTGAATACTTCTCTCATATATTAATTACATTTCTAGTATATCTTTTATATCTTCTTTAGCCTTTTTAGAGAAGTTTGAATCATCTTGAAATTTATTCTCTTGTAGTTTCCCGCCATTATCTAAAAAGTCTTTTAATTTCTTAATATCCTCCTTAAGAGTGACTCTTAGATTAGGATTGTATAGTGCCGCTGCAGGATGATACATAGGGAATATTGGTATATTACTTGGATGTTCAAATGGTGTTCCATGTGCTGTTGTTACATTTGCTTTTGGTACAAATCTAACTAGTGCATGTCTTCCAAGTGTTACAATGACCTTTGGTTTTATAAATAACAGTTCTGCATTTAACCATACCCTACAACTATCTTTCTCTTCATCAGTTGGTTCTCTGTTTTCTGGTGGTCTATATTTAACGGTATTTGATACATATACATCTTCTCTTGTGTATCCAATGGTATCAAGAAGCTCATTTAGGAATTTGCCTGCTGAACCAACAAATGGCTTGCCTTGTAGATCTTCATTTCTGCCTGGGGCTTCTCCTATAAATACAATACCAGAGGATGGGGGTACTATTTCGTATACTGGTTGGGTAGCAATTGTTCTTAATTTACAACTGTTATTAATTGCATAATACTCATGTAGTTCTTTTAATGAAGAGAAATCACTTTTCATATTATTGATTATATATTGTCTCTTCTTTTTCTTCTACCAATAACTGAGAATGTACATATGGATATTATGGTTATTCCTACTCCTGCAATTATATACCATGTGTATGGAGAACTTTCCATTTCTATGTTCATCTCTATGATGTTTGTTTCGACTTTAAACCATTCTGTCTCAGTGTCTTTGTAGCCTGTCGCTTCTACTGTAATTTTATATTCACCTGGTTCTACAAAGAAATTATATTCTCCAGTACTATCTGTAGTTTGTGGATTTAATGTCCCATCATCTGATACCCACAGTGTTTCTACACCATTAATCATTTTATATAGTGTAACCTTTGCTCCGGATATTCTAATTTCGTTATTGCCAGATTTGGCATATATATATCCATATGGATCTACTTTTATAGACATTAGGATAGCAAGTTTACTTACATTGTCATGAGACACAGTTTGTATTGTGGTGTCATATGAACCTTTAACAGAGGGTGCTGCAATAGTTGCAACATATTTATCTTCATCTTCATCGTATTCCATAACATATGTTTGATCGCTAATTGTTAGAAGGACCTGTTTTGTATCATCTGTTTGAGAAGTTATTATTGAAGCTGGAACACCTATTGTTATGGTCTGTTCTGTATATACATGTATACTTCCTGATGATGTTTGAGTATCTTTATCATCTGTAGTTATCTTTACCTGTTCTCCTTCTATCTCATTTATGTTCATAATCTTGGTGTCTTCTGTTATTGGTGGTGCTATTGGTGTTGTTGAGGAGGTTAGGGTAGTGGTTTGAACTGTAGTACCTGATGATTTATTTCCTACGTTATCAATGGAGAATATCTTATAAGTATATAATGTATTTTGATTTAGACTTGTATCTGTGTATGTTGTGGCAAGCCCTTCATATATATTCGTACCATTTCTCTGTATTAATACTCTATTTAAATCTGTAGAGGAGGGGTTTGTCCAACTCAAAGATACAGAATCTATAGATGAGGTGGCTATTAAATTGGAAACATTGGATGGTGCTGTTGAGTCATATTTTATTACAAAACTTCGTGTTTCACTATATACTCCTGCACCATTTTGGGCTCTAACTTTTATTGTTGTTTCACCACTCTTTTGAGAAGGGAGGTCGTATGATGATACATTTGTTGAGTATTTATAATTAGAAGATGATGGTGTAGTACCGTCGTTTGTTATGTAGAAAGAATCATCTGAAGTTGATTTCGGATCTGTCCAAGAGATTAATGGCCCACTATCATAGTTTTGCCATACATTGTTATATAACCCTGTTATAACAACGATATCAGGAGTCGTATTGTCAATCTTAAATGTATATGTCTGGTATGTATTTAATTTGGAGTTGTTTTGAGCCAGTAGATGTATATACCATGTTCCATTGGTTGGGATTGTTGTATCTAGTGAGCTGATAGCAAGATCTTCTACTCCAAGAGACATTATATTTGCAGTACTTTGTGTAGGATTCTGATCTATAAATCTCCAGACTTTATATACTCCTGATTGTGCATCACTAATATTCCAACTTGCTATTAGATTTGTGGCAGTATACCAAAGTATGTTGTTTGGGTGAGAGGAACTTGTTAATGAATTAATTGTTGGTGCAGTACTGTCTGTTTTAAGGATAAAGCTTGTAGATGATATGTCTGATCCTCCAGTTGGTATATCTTCAATTGAGAATATATATTCATCATTCATATTAGTCCCATTTACGGTTGTTATATCAATATCTATATTTTCTCCTGACGATGTGTTGTCATACCAAACGCTTGCTTCGTCATTAATTATTTGTACATTGAAACTTTCATCGTTAGGGTATATATCTGTTGTATCGTTAAATACAACTTTTGTACCTGTGAATGATATTATTGAGTTGGGTGTTACCCAATCTCCTGTTGATACTATATTGTCGTATTCATCAGTTGCGGATGGCGTCCCTGTAAAGGTTAGCCTGTTTTCATAAAGATATGTTGATACTGTATAGTCATATGTTGATGTAGCACTGTTTATATCAGTTGCTTTTACGCCATATTGTATCTCTGTCCCTCTTGTCCAATCCCAATCTAATTCTATATGCCACATTACAGTTACGTCGTTTGCTGTTGGTGATTGTGGTGTTATGTCATATGTTATTGATGATATATAGTCAGAACCTGAAACAAGAGTAGGGGATTGTGCTAGAAGTTCTGTCTCAGAATTTGTAGCATAATACTCTATATCTGTACCGGCTGGATTTTTTATCTGTATGTATAAATCATCTAAATTAGATGCTCCATCTGCATCAGAGTATATTGTTTGAAATGAGTATGATTGATCTGGATATAAATCATATAGGGAATTTTGGCTACTTATATTTGTTGCACTTGCTGTAGGAGTTTGATTTAGTTCTACAAGATAAACAGTACCATTTGCTCCACCATTTCCACCAGTACCAGGTGCAGTAGCAACTGCTGCTGTAAGAGAGTTTCCACTCCACCCATCTTTATTAGAATAATATATGGCAATTCTTCCGCCTCCGCCATTTCCTCCTGATGAATGTGCGCCATTCCCCCCAAGAGCTTCTATCTCACCACTTCCCGAAAGAGTTTGACAAATCAGATATAGACTTCCTCCTGAACCTGCACCAGCAATTGTCGCTGCAGTTCCTCCATTTGCAGAGAGTATTCCGTCCACTGTTATTTCATCAGCTTCTATTTTTATTGCACCACCACCACTTCCTCCACGTCCTACTGGAAAATTGGTGTAACTGTTTCCAAAACCACCACCAGAACCTAATTTCATAGGTTCTGTTTGGTCTCCATAACTTGCTCCTCCTTGAAAATAGCTATTCCATAAAGAACTTCCTCCAATTCCACCATAGCCAGCACCACTCCCAGGTTTGTCTTGGTAACCATGTGTTCCAGTTCCTAGCCCGGGACCCTCTCCAAAACCATTAGGTACGGATGTTGAATATCCTCCCGAATAACCGTAACTGTCAGCTTTAACAATAGATGTACTTGGGATGTTAATATCTCCTCCGATATCCAGTGCTACACCAGCACCATCTGTACTATTTGTATATGTGCCTCGTAGAGTTGCCGTTACTCCATCACCGATGACCACATCACCTGTTGTTGTTATCTGAAACAAACTTGCACTACTAGGTCTTAAGGTTATGTTCCCTTGTATACTAATAGAAGAAAAAGACCAACTATCTAAATCTGCAGAATACCAAATAGTATTATTTACGGGTATTGTTATAGCATTATTTGTTAAATCATGTATGTAGGCGGTTCCATTTCCAGTTCCACCATCTATATCGATTGTTGCTGTAGATGTCAGAGTTCCTGTATGTTCTATCAAAATTCTCCCACTTGCTCCAGCAACAGCTCCACTTCCAGCTGCTCCTCCCTCACAAGATATAGTGCCGGAGAGCGTAAGATCTCCTCCATGTAGGTATATACTTCCCCCAGAGCCTCCTCCTGAGGATGTCCCTCCAGCAGTTGCGTCTGCTGATATATTCCCAGATATTTCTAAACTTCCAGATGAGGAAATATATACATTTCCACCACCATTTCCACCATTTTGAGTGACATTTGGATAACTACATCCCCTTCCACCACCACTACCAAGATCCGTTGGATAGCGAAGTGTTTGATATTTTGCTCCTCCTGCACCATTACATGAGGCACCAGCTGCTGCATGCCCAGCACCACCACCACATCCATTTACATATTGTACATAGTAGCCAATACCACCTCCAGGACCATAACCATTTGCACCATTTGTTGTCCCTCCTTTATAACCCTTCCCATCTACATTTATATTCCCAGATATAACTCCGCCACCATTTGTTATTATAATTTTTATCCTTCCAACGATTGCTCCTAGATTGGCTGCACTATGTGTAATGGTTGAATTTGTGTATGTATATAAATCTCCGTTTGTTATGTTTAATGCCCCATTGTTTACTGCATCATAACTGAAATTTAAAGTAGGAGAAGTTGTCGCGTTAATATTCCCGAGAGTCAAACTCTTTATAGTAGTTGTGGCTGCTATATTGACTGTAACTGTAGTGTCTATTAATACATCATCATCTGCCCCTGGCACAGAATCTGTACTCCAGTTTAATGCATCAGACCAATTGGTTGTACTTGCACCACCATCCCATGATACAGATGCAGCATATGTGTTTTTTGGCTTTATTGAGAGGAAAAATAAAAAAAAGAACCCAAGCAATATTATTTTTATAGTGTTCCTACTAGAATTAGGGGCATTCATAATCTTTTCATATTAATGTATGGGCATCTTTAAGTCAAACTAATTATCATATTCCCATCTTTGTCCAGAAAGTAGATTCTTAAATGTTTTCATATCTCCATAGGCATGTACTCTGTGAAGTGATAATCTTCTACTTAGATAATGATCTACAGAACTTCCACAACTACCACCTATTAAATATCCTGCTCCTGCAACTCTAGAGTATACCTCTGTATCTGCTACACATGCTGGATATGCAATACCATATACCGGCTTTCCTGTTCTTGCGGTTAACATAGATTTGCTGTTATATATTTCGTAGTCTAGCTGTTCCATATCTGTAATATTAACTAGATTAGGATGTGTGGCTGAATGTGATGCTATCTCCATCCCACTATTAGCCATTTCTTTTAACTCTGTACCGATTATGCTAGATCGGTTAGTTACAATATAGAATGTTCCTGTTAATCCATATTTCTTTAACAAAGGATACGCCACTGTATAATGTCCTCTAGTTCCATCATCAAAGGTAATCATTACTGTTTTCTGAGATGGATTACCACCTTTTTTAAGTTGGTTGTATAGTCCAAGAGAGTTTGTTGTTGTGTAATTATTCTTAACAAGATATGCAAGTTGTTTTTCAAATTGTTCTGCAGTTACATATAGTCCTTGTACAAACTTTGATGAACCATTGGGGGGATTTCCCATCTGATGATACATAAAAATTGGTATACGGGTTGAATTCTTTGCTTGTGTAGATACTTTTATATCATATGGTTCATTGAAATTATTATCATTTATCTCTAGATCCTCTGATGAATATATTGGGGCTATATATGTTTGTATAGTATCACCTTGTATACTCCTAAGGAGGTATTTAATAGTACCTTCTTCTTGATTTAGACCGTAGTATAAAGATATCTTCTCTAATATAGATTTCATATCTTGTGTAGTGTCATTCCAATATCCTGCGAGTTTACCATTCATATCTTTTAATTCATTAATACTGTTTGTAATATCTTCTTTATTAATCTTTGTTTGAGAATAGACATTTTCTAAATATGAGAGGATAAAGGTCATTTTATATATCTTTAACATATCTGTATCAAAATATATCTTCCCAGTATATGTTGTTAAATCGATATCTTCTTCTGTATCCTCTACGGATTTTGTAGTTAATGTATATCTATTTAATATATTCTGTAAGTAATCTGTGTATTCATTTGAGGATTTTGGATTATTAAACATATACCATTGTATTAATATGTCTGAGCTTGGTATATCTTTATATGTAGATATATCTATCTCTTCGGTTGATTGTGTAATGGTAAAATTGGGGAATCTTGTATTTAATTGTTCTAATAGCTTCTCTATTACAGTACTGTCTTTTATATCTTGTATGATTGAGGATATCCTCGAAATGAAATATGTATCAATATACTCTTGTGGTATTAATACATTTAAATTATTTGAATATATATACTTGTATGTATCTGTTAGGTTAGGTTGGTCTGTACTATGTAATGTTTGCCCATATCTTAATAATCTTGTCTTTTCGTGCTGTGTTAGTACACCAATCTTTTTAACAAGAGTATCATAATCAGGAGGGAGTATTTCTAAGTTGGCTATCAATGGATTTATATTTTCTATATTCTCAGGAGCTGTATATTCTATCTGACTAGTATCTATTTTTGTGGAGAGATTAAAGGTATTGGCGAAGGAGTCTATGATATCAGGAAATAGTATTAAACCAATCCCTATAAATATCTCAAAACCAACAACTAATATTAGTATTACAAAGAAAGTTCTCATTGATTTTTTTCTCTCCTTTTTCATCGATACATTGTATCATCCATATGCAAAAGATTGTAATAGGTGATAGAGTATAGGGGTATGAAACTGATAACGGGTGCTACAGGAAGAATAGGAAATGTTCTTGTAAAGGAGATAAATAAATTGGGAGAAAGGGTTAAGGTATTAGTTAGGGAAGAAAGTGATCTAAAAGCACTAAAGGGATGTAATTGTGAATATGTTTATGGAGACATCCTAAAGATACCTACCCTTGAGAATTCTCTCTCTGATATTGATTCTATATTTCATCTTGCAGGTCATATTAATATATCTGCATATAATAAGAATTTGACCTATGATACAAATATCCAAGGGACAAAGAATATTATAGATTTATGTATTAAATTTGATATCCCTATGGTATATACAAGTTCAATTCATGCAATAGCGTCTCCAAAAGATGGTTCTGTTATAACAGAGGATACTCCTTTCTGTATAGATGCAGATGAAAGAAGAGGTATTTATGATTGTTCAAAAGCCTACGCTACAAAAGCTGTATTGGAAGGTATTAATAATGGTCTTAAAGCAATTGTGGTTCATCCGACAGGTGTTACAGGCCCATACGATTTTAAACCCTCATATTTTGGATTAAGTATTATAGATTCTATAAGGTCGGGATTAAAAGTATCTATACAGGGTGCATATGATTATGTTGATGTTAGAGATGTTGTTTGGGGAATGTTAAAAGCATTTGAACTTAAGAAATTTGGAGAAAGGTATATACTCTCTGGGGAGAAATTAAGTATAAAGGATATGATTTTATATCTAAGAGAATTTGAGGGATTGACAGATCTTCCGGAGGTTAAGTTGATGAGTTTTAATAGGTCTTTGTTATATGCTTCTATAGTGTCATTTTTTAACAGGAAATCTAGAATTACACCATATAGTGTAAAAACGCTTAATTCAAATTGTAATATATCACATAACAAAGCTACCAAGGAGCTAGGATATGAACCAATGGGAGTTAAACAATCCTTGTATGATCAGTATACTTGGTTAAAAGAGAATAATTATTTCTAGTATTACTTTGTAACCCAGAACGTAACTTGTCCTATCTTCATATTAGGATATATCTTAACAGGTATGACTGTATGAAGCATAAGAGTACATTTCTGTATAGAACCTAAATCTATTAAATCTGCAGTTATATTTACAAATATTCCAAGTCTTCCTGTTGAGGATCTGCCTTTTATAATTGGTACAAACTTATTACTTCCAATTATCTCTTTTGTTGTACCAATATATATTTTATCAGGGAGTAGGGTTAGTCCCTCTTCTGGGATAGATATCTCTTCCATTTCATTATCTTTGTTGCTATCTAATTCGTTATTTTTATATATCTTCAAGGTGTTGTCTATATGGAAATCGTATGAATTATTTTCTATATCTTCTATATTAAAAGGTTCTATCTTTATATTTCCCTTTCTAACCTGTTTTAATATTTCTTTTCCTGTTAGTATCATGATTGTATTTGATTAAATAATTTACTTGTCTCTGGAGTATCCTTTGTTGCATAATACTCCACGTTCTCTTTATCCACTTTTCCTTTTGTATCCCAGAATGTAATCTGGCCTATCTCCATATTAGGATATATTTTTAAGGGTTGTACAACATGTATTTCTAATGTCCATTTATGGGCTTTCCCAAGCTGTCCTAAATCTGCTGTTATTTGTGTAAAGAGACCAAGCTTCCCTGTTCTTGCTCTACCGATTAAAGATGGTACATATTTTTTGCTTCCTAGTATCTCTTGTGTAGTTCCTAAATATAATTTATGTGGGAGTATTGTTATACCTTCTTGTGGAATATGTATCTCTTTTGTCTTTATCGCTTGTTTTGTATCTATGTTCCCATCTATCTCAAGGATAGTGTCTGAGAGGTGATATATATAGCTATTTGGTTTAAGATATTGCTCATTAAATGGCTCTATTGTTATATTTCCTTCCTTAACATGTTTTTTGATTTCCTTTGCTTTGAGTATCATATGTATTAAGTATATAATAATTTAGGATGAAGAAACTACTATATATAGTTATATTTATTCTAGCGATTGTTGGAGTGTACTACCTTCTTATAGAGATAAGGAGAAATACTCCTATACCAGATAGTTCTGTATCTATGGAATTTCCTCTTAAAGATGGAAAGTATATTGTTATGTTTAGTGGACGTTCAAATGGTGTACATGTTGCTGAGGTTGAGAAATATGCTTTGGATATTGTTAAGCATAGCTCTATAATATCTCTTTTTGTTGGGAACGATTTAGAAAAGAATGAGAC
>JAQWFF010000027.1 GCA_028704525.1 Candidatus Dojkabacteria bacterium
ATACTGTATATGAGATAGGTGTCCTTGGGATACCTTCAATATTTATTCCAATCCCTTGGGTAACACATAATGAACAATATAAAAATGCCTCAGTCCTTAAAAAATTGGGCCTCTCAGAAATCATAAATGAGGGAGAACTAACATCACAACAGTTAATTATAAAGATAGGACAATATCTAAGAAAACGAAAACTAATTAATTTGGAGGAGTTAAAGAAAAATTTCCCACTTAATGCTGGAGAGAGGATTTTAGAAGAAATTGGTATATAGACAAATGAAGGTATACAAAGAAAAAAGTTTAAAACAATACAACTCTTTTGGTGTTAATGTAAAAGCAAAGCATCTTATTATCTGTGAGAGTGTAAAAGATATCATATCCTTAGATAGCAAGAGTATTTTCAAAGAGAAATTCTTTATCCTAGGTGGGGGAAGTAACACTCTTTTTACAAAAGACTTTGATGGAACAATTATTAAGATGGATATCAAAGGAAAAAATATTATAAAGGAGGATAAAGATACTGTTCTGTTAAAGATAAATGCAGGAGAGGATTGGACAAACATAGTGAAATGGAGTGTAGAGAATAATCTTCTTGGCATTCAGAATCTTGCTTTAATTCCAGGGACTTGTGGTGCTGCTCCAGTACAAAATATAGGCGCATATGGAAGCGAGATAAAAGACAATTTGGTAGATGTAGAAATATATGATATTAAGACCAAGAAGATAAAAATAATAACAAATACAAATTGTATGTTTGGATACAGAGATAGCATTTTTAAAAACAAATTAAAAAACAAGATGGTGATAACAGGAATAACTTTGAAACTCCAAAAGATAAATCCTAAGAACAATGTCCCAGATAAATACACTCAATATGGAGATATAAAAAAGCTCTTAGAAGAGAGATATCATAATAAAGCAACACTAATAAATTTGTACAAAACTATATGTGAGATTAGAAAAAATAAATTACCTGATATTAAAGAATATGGTTCTTGCGGAAGTACATTCCAAAATCCAATAATAGATATAAATATATATGAAATACTAAAACAGAAGTTTCCAGAAATACCAACTTACGATTGTGGAATCAAAGGGAAAGTTAAAATACCCGCAGCATATATCCTTGAAAAGATAGGATGGAAGAATAAAAAGATTGGAAATGTAGGAACTTGGACATACCATCCACTTATAGTTACCAATTATGGAAATGCAACAGGAAAGGATATACTAGAAGTAATAGATAAAATAAGAAACGATTTTTATAAAGAAACTGGTATTAAATTGGATACAGAAATAAATATAATTTAATATTAAAAAATTATGTCAAATTTATTAGTTCGTGGAGGAAACAAACTATCCGGTTCAATAACTCCAGCAGGCAATAAAAACTCTGCATTACCAATACTGTGCGCAACTCTTCTTACAAATGATACTGTCACCATAAAGAACTTCCCTGACCTTACAGATGTAAATAAACTAGTAGATCTAATGATATCTCTTGGCTCTAAGATAGACTGGGACAAAGAGTCTAATACTCTTACTGTTAATAACTCTAAATTTAAGAATACTTTTGATAAAGAAGGATTTCCTCTTGGGATGAGAGGAGCTATTCTACTTTTAGGACCATTAATGACAAGGATGAAAAAGATAACAGTGAAAGAAGAAATTGGTGGATGTTCCTTAGGAATAAGAGAGTTAGACCCACACTTAGAGGTACTAGAAAAGCTTGGTGCAAAAATAAGTAAAACTGGCAATTTAGAGATAGAAATAAAGGATAAGTTAAAAGGGAATTTCCTATGGCAAGATTACATGAGTGTTACAACAACAGAGAATTTCCTTATGGCAGCCTCTCTTGCACAGGGGGAATCTACTATGATTAATGCCGCTTCAGAACCGCATGTACAAGACTTATGTAATCTACTTATACAAATGGGTGCAAAGATTAGTGGAATAGGGTCATGTAAGCTTATCGTAGAGGGAGTAGACAAATTGCATGGTACAGAATTTACAATATCTTCAGATCATCATGAGATAACAACACTTCTTGCACTCGGAGCAATGACTGGAGGAAGAATTGAAGTAAAAAAATCAGAACCAGAACATTTTCCTCTAATTAAAAGGTCATTTGAGAAACTTGGGGTAAATATAACCTACAAGAACGATACTGCTATTGTAGAAGAAGATCAAAAGCTAGTAATAGAAGAGCCTTATACTTCTAATATGCTTCAAAAAATAGAAGCAGCACCTTGGCCATATTTCCCCGCAGACTTAATGCCCTTACTTATAGCATTAGCTGTTAAATCTAAGGGATCTATAATGTTTTGGAATAAACTATATGAAGGAGGATTCTTCTGGATTCCAGAAATGATAAAGTTTGGTGCACAAATAATTATGTGTGATCCACACAGAGTAATTGTTTATGGAGATAAACCTCTGAGACCTGCCAACATAGATTCTCCCAATATTATACGAGCAACTGTTGCACTAATGATGGTTGCACTAACTATAAATAGAGAGAATTCTATCAATAACGCAGACTCTATAAAAAGGGCACATCCAAACTTTGTAGAAAATTGACAACAACTAGGAGCAAATATTCAATGGAGTGACTAATATCCAAGTTTTTTAAGATACTCAGGAATCCTATGTAATCCTAAGCTATTACTCCCTTTAAGAAGTATTGCTACTTTCTTATCCTTTAATGTAGATAATCTATGATTAAGTAGTGCAGCCATTTCATCTGAACAATCAATCTTTTCTCCAAGACCGAAATCTTCAAACATATCTCCAATGTAATATACTTCTTCAAATTGATAATTTTTTACAAGTTCTCCCAACCATTTATGCTTTTCACTACTTATATCTCCTAATTCTTTCATATCACCCAGTATTACTATTCTATGACATACACCCTTTTCATAAAGCTGATTGAAAGTTGATAGTGACATTTCCATAGATTGAGGATTTGCATTATAGGCATCGTTAACTATAACCTTATCTATACCAATATCTATTATCTCGAATCTCCCACTATTAGGTTCAAAGTTAGCGATACCTTTTATACAATCATCCATATTAACCCCTAACTTATTTGCAGCTATTATTGCACTCAAAGCGTTGTATACAAGATCATGGCCAAATGCATTGATGTGAACAGTATGCCATGAGTTACTATGACCAAAATTAAAATCTGTACCACATCTATTTACTGTAACGTCATAAATTTTATACTGTGCATTCTCATTACTACCAAACGTTATAAGTTCTGACTTAAAATCATCCTGTATTTTTGCTAATCTCTCATCATCAATATTTAGTATCAATGGTTTCCCAGAACGACTAAGGTAATCTGCTAAATTCTTCTTCTCTTCATATATGTTCTCTATACTACCAAGTTTTTCTGCATGTACATAACCAATATTTAGAAGTATACCTAAATCTGGATCAAAGGAATTACAATGCCAAGCAATTTCACCTTTTTTATCCATAGCAAATTCCAATACTATAAACTTTTCATCTTTGTATCTACCTAAAAGTCCTGCATTTCCCCACACAGTATTTGAATGATCTGATGACAAAACTCCTCCTATAGACTTAAGTATCGTTACAAGCATTTGTTTAGTAGTGGTTTTTCCTGTACTTCCAGATATAGCAACTATTGGTGCTATAATCGATGATATGGAGAAATTTACTATCTTCTGTAATCCTTCTTCTATACTATCTACCAATATTAAGGGCTTTGTTGTATTAGAAACCTTTGATGCACTTTCTTTTTCACAAAGAGATATATTTGCACCATTATTAAGTGCATCTACTATAAAATCATGACCATCAAATTTTTCACCACGTATTGGAATATATAATTCTCCACCAGCAATCTCTCTTGAATCATGATTAAAACCAAGAAAGAATGCATCTTCACTATAATTTCTAATCTGAAACTCTGGAAATCTTTCAACAATGTCTTTGAGCAGTATTTTCATATCTTTAATTTACCAAACTTAGGATTCTTTATCAATAAATTTAGCTATCGGTTAGGAAGATATATTTAAGAAGTTCTTTAATTACAACCCTAGAGTGTTATATTCCAACCTGTAGTGTTATTTTCTTGACTAGATTGCTAGGGGATGGTACATTAGTGGCAAGAAGTGGTAAAAAGTGGAAATACATGATATATTAAAAACATGATAATAGGAGAGTACAAAAGTACCATAGGAGAAAAGAAAAGAGTATCACTTCCCAAAAAGTTCAGAAATGAACTTGGTGATAATTTAATACTAACAAGAGGTTACGAAAATGCTCTGATACTAGTAAATGAAAGTATGTGGAGTAGAGTAGCCCAAGATGTAATAAATGGCTCTTTTATAAATAAAAATATCCGTGATACAAGTAGATTCTTAGTAGGAGGCGCAACAGATATATCAATTGATAAGTTAGGTAGATTCATAATACCTCAATCCCTTTTTGATTATGCAGATTTTAAGAAAGAAGTTGTCTTTATAGGATTAGTAAATTGGGTTGAGATATGGGACAAAGAGAAATGGAATGAAAGACTGGAATATCTGAAAGAGCATGGGCAGGATATAGCAGATGAGATAAGTAAAATGAGTGATAAAAAGAATGGATAAAATACATATACCAGTACTCTTAAATGAGGTAATTGACTCTCTCAATATTAATCCTGATGGCTTCTACGTTGATTGCACACTTGGTGATGGAGGACATAGTTTTGAAATATATAAGAAACTCTCTCCCGATGGTTTGCTCGTAAGTATAGACCAAGATGATTATGCAATAAGTTTTGTTAAAGACTTCTACAAAGAAGATATAAAACATAATTGGATAATAGAAAAGTCGAATTTCTCATACATAGATAAAGTCATACAAAAGTATGATACGAAACCAGATGGCATTCTAATGGATTTAGGACTTTCATCTAGACAATTGGAAGAATCTCACAACAGAGGTTTCAGTTATCTAGAAGAGGAAGAAACACTAGACATGAGGATGAATAAAGATTTAGGAGTAACTGCAAGAGACTTAATACACGCCCTATCTGAGAAAGAATTAACAAGATTATTCAAGGAGTATGGAGAAGAAAACCTTGCTCACAGGATAGCCAAAGAGATAAAAAAAAGTAATACAACAATAAATACAGTTGGAGATCTCACAAGACTTATCTACAAAGTCGTGCCGGCAGCACATTCTAAAAAGAACCCTTCACGCAGGGTCTTCCAGGCCCTGCGTATAGTGGTAAATGATGAACTAGATAACCTAGAGATAGGATTAGATAAATCTTTTGAGGTCTTAAGCGAGAAAGGAAGGTTATGCGTAATATCTTTCCATTCCCTTGAAGATCGGATAGTTAAAAATTTTTTTAGCAACAAAGCAGGAAGCGGTGAGGGTTATTTGCTTTTCAAAAGTCATATTGCCCCAACCGACGATGAGATTATGCAAAATCCTAGATCCGCTTCTGCTAAGTTGAGGGTGTTAATTAAAGAATAGTATGAAAACAGAAAACAAGAAAAACATATTCGTAATAATATTCGTATTTGCAATACTCTGTTTTGCTGTTAGTCAGCTTGCTATAAATTCAATCCTAACACCAATGGGATTAGAATTAGAATCTCTAAACAAAGAGAAAAATTACTTAGTAGATGAGAACAGATCAATGGAAGAGGAAATTGCAAAAACAAACTCAATAGTTGTAATACAAAAACTCGCTAACAAGACATTAAAGATATCAAACAACAATCCAAAGACCATAATATACATTGAGGATACAAACATAATAGCCGAGATATAAAATGGCAAGTTTACATACTCTTTATTCGTCACAAAGGAAATCCCACAAGAAGACCTCTAAGAAAAAAGGTAGAGACAATTTATATTGGATAGGATATTTCTTAAGTGTTTTTGCATTTATAATAGTTTTTCAAATATTTAGATGGCAGATATTAAAAGCTGATAAATTTATAAAGCTTGCACAAGGTCAATATCAAACAAACCAAATTCAGAGTATTCCTAGAGGTATAATTACAGCTGCTGATGGTACTGTTTTGGCTGTAGATGAACCATCTTGGAATGTATACGCGACATTAAGTACAGATGAAAAAGAAAGAGAACTCTTCTTTAACAAAAAAGATATATTTGTAGCAGAAGTCGCAGGTATATTAGGAGTTGAAAGAAGTGAGATAGAAGAAAAGATAACAGATGATTTTGTATATGCTTCATTAAAAAAGGGAATATCCACAGAGAAAAAGAAAGCTCTTGAGAGTGCAAATATATATGGTGTAGGGACAGAAGGATTCGGATTATATTTTGAGAGTGAAGAGAAAAGATTATATCCAAACAGTTCACTCGCAGCACATGTTCTTGGTTTCATTGGAAAAGATGAACAAGGCAATCAGATAGGGCAGTATGGAATACAGGGATACTATTTCGGTGACATAACTGGGAAAGAGGGATACTCATACGAAGAGAAAGACTCTTCTGGGAATGTTATATTGACCTCAGAGTATGAACCTGTTTTGCCAAGAGAAGGGAAAGATTTTGAATTAACAATACTTCCTAATATTCAAACAAAAGTTGAGACTGCACTAGAAGAGGGGGTTAAGAAAACAAGATCAAAGAGTGGTTCCGTTATAATAATGGATCCAAAAACTGGAGCTATTATTGCTATGGCTAACTATCCCACATACGACCCGAATGAATATTGGAGAACATCTGAATCTTGGGTTTTAAAAAACAGAGCTGTTTCTGATGTATATGAATACGGTTCGGTTCAGAAGCCAATTACCATAGCTATAGCATTAGAAAATGAGGCAATTACAGAAGACCATACCTGTACAGATAACACAGGGAGATTAGATTTATACAAAGCAACTGGATATGCAGATTTAAAGGGACGTTTTATCTACACTTGGAATAAACGACCAAGTGGGACACTTGATATATCTGGTATTCTAGCTAAATCAAACAACCCATGCACTGCACAGATAGCACTGAAAGTACCATTTCCTGCCTTCTACTCAGGTCTAAAAGATTTTGGTCTAAATCAATTTATCGGAATTGGTCTACAAGAAGAAACTACAAGTTATTTAAGACCTTATGAGCAATGGACAAAGCTTGACTTAATTACAGCATCTTTTGGACAAGGAATATCTGCTACTGCTCTTCAATTAATATCTGCATTTAGTACACTAGCAAATGATGGTCAGAGAATGAGACCATATATTATCTCTGAAATTAAGGATAATAAAGAAACTATTACGATAGAACCAAAGATAATATCTCAACCTATATCTAAGGAGACTTCTGATTTAGTTACAAAAGCGCTACAAAAAGCAGTTCAAGATGGTTTACTTGGAGGATTAGTCCCAGAACTTAAAAAATACGATATAGCAGCAAAGACAGGTACTGCGCAAATTGCTAAATCTGATTCAGTTGGTTATGCAAAATACATTACCAATGCTACAACCATTGGATATGCTCCAGCAGAAGATGCAAAGATAATTATGTTAGTAAAACTTGAAGAACCAGAGATTAGTGAATTTGCTACATATACATCTAATCCTGTCTGGAGGGATATATTTCTCTCAATAGTTGATGACCTAGAAATTCAGAAGAAGAATTGAGATAATAGAATAATTAATTAACAACCTATTAATATGATAGAGATAGTAAAGACTGGTCTTAACGCTCTCTTTGTATCCATTATCGCATCTGCAATATTTGCTCCCATAATGATTGCAATACTTTATAAACTTAATCAGGTTAGTGGTATTAAGAAAAGTAAAATAGGGGGAGGGGATGGAGATAATACATTGTTTATGAAGATTATGAACGTAGGAAGAACGAATGGTACTCCTAATATGGGTGGTGTACTTATATGGCTTTTAGTACCAGCTCTTTGCCTTCTTCTTATCCCTCTTACATCTGTTGTTAAGGTGTTTCTTCTAGGATTCTTTTTATACGGTTTGTGGGGATTTATAGATGTTGTTGTATTTACAAATGGTATGAAGAATAACGAGAAGATGAAGGCTATGCAAGAGACTTTTGAATGGAGACTTGGGAAATTACTTTTCTCTATGCTTATGAATATTGGTATTATGTTCCTTTTGTATAGGACAGGAGTATTTGGAGTAATTTCTGTATTTAATGTTTTAATTATCTCTGTTACACCTATTATCCTTGTATTGCTTGGAATGGTTGGACAGCTTGCTATTTATGCTGCAGAGCTTACAGATGGTTTGGATGGCCTTATGATTGGTATTTTTTCCACTATTAATATCTCTTTAATGGTACTTCTTATATTACAAGGGAAGGCAGAATTTATACCAATACTTGCTATTATTCTTGGTGTACAGATTATAGATTTATACTTTAATATACCTCCAGCAAGATTCTGGAATGGGGGACCTGGGGCTATGCCACTTGGCTTTGCTATGTTCTTTGTAGCTATAGTTACAGATAACTTAATACCATATATTGCTATGTCCTCTATTACATGGGGTATTATGGCATCTAGTGCTATACAAATAATTAGCATGAAGTTTTTTAAGAGGAGAGTATTTAGGATAGCTCCTATACACCATCATTTCCAAGCAAAGGGATGGCCCCAAACAAAGGTCGTTATGAGATTTTGGTTATTTACATTAATAACTTGTATATTGGGAATATATTTGGGATTGCTTTAATCTCCACACTCTATAACACCATCATCACAGTAACAGACTGTAGGAGAACCCTCTACTTCTAACATATCACCACTGTTATATAACTTCCCATTAGAAGAACATATCTTTAAATCATATCTATAACCTAATTCATCTTGATAGTAGATTTTAAATGTATCTCTAATATCAAGATTAATATCCTTT
>JAQWFF010000002.1 GCA_028704525.1 Candidatus Dojkabacteria bacterium
ATAAATATATACCAGAAAAAGCTTGATCCTTTTGGGAATTTAGAGAAGGTCAAAGATATAGAGGGTGGAAAGATTAAGGTTAATGAATATATTTGTACAAATGAGGAAGATGACAATCATCATTATGCCAATACTAACTATTTGTTAGAACTAGTGAGGAATCTACTTTAGTACGGATATTTCCGTATCTCCTAATTTAACAAATTTTAATTCTTTTGGTTTGTTTTCCCATTCACATATTTCAAAAGGGATACCAATGTATTCACCTTGAAATTCTATTAACCTATCGTCCCACGTGTGTATATCTGATGTTGTATATTCTTTTAATATCTCATATATCTTTGGGATATCTTCTTTAGACATAAAGAGATCTATATCATATGGATATATGTTAGAACCAAGTATATACTTCAAGCCGGAAGCGGAAAGATAATATTGGATATTGTTTGTGTTTAATGTTTTTGTGATAAAAAACAAAGCATCTTTCCACTTTTCAATATTTTGTTTGTTTATCTTTTGATAGTCCATATTAGATTATATAACATATTTTGTAGATAGATTTTGTTGGAACAGATATGCTCAGGACCTTTTTATAGGCAGATTTGGTTGACAATAAAGGCTTTTTTAACTATAATCGCTAATAACTTCTCAAAAACATTATAAATGCAAAAAAGAATGTTAAATAAATCAACTAGCCTTTATTTGATAGCATCTGTTTTAATTTTAGTTGGTCTCTTTCTATTATGGATAACTAATCCAAATATCTTTTGGCGAGATGAAGTTCAAGAGGGTGTTATAGTATATAGTTGTGAGAATCCAATTACATTTGAATCTGTTCCTCAGAGGGCAATTTCTTTTGATACAAATATGACAGAGATGATGCTAGCCTTAAATCTGGAAGACAATATGGTTGGTTATTGGGTTTCTGGTGTAGAAGTAGGGGATGAATTTAAAAATCAGATACAGAAAATTGAATTAGTTTCTGATATCCAGTGGCCTCCACCCTCAATGGAAGTTATCTTAAGTTTTGATCCTGATTTTGTATTTGGTGCTTGGGAATATAACTTCTCTGATGAAAGTGGTGTAACACCTGACAAACTTGAGCAAGCAGGTGTTAAGACATATGTTCTTACTGAATCTTGTGTCGCTGTGGGGGTTAAGCCAGATGAGTCTATTGAGAGTACTTATAATGACATTTTGAGCTTAGGAAAGATCTTTCAAGTAGAAGAGAGAGCTCAAATACTTGTGGATGAAATGAAAAATAACATAAAAGATATTCAGGATAAAATTGGAGAAGTCGAGAGACCTTTTCGAGGATTTTACTATGGAGGAGGTGCAGATGCTGCATTTACTGCAGGGAAATATGCTATGGTAACAAAAATGATGAATACAGTCGGTGCTGAAAATATTCTTGGTGATGTTGAGGATGATTGGATACCATCTGCTGGTTGGGAAACAATTATAGAGAAAGACCCTGAATTCATTATGATAGATGATACACCATGGGAAAGTGCCCAAGCGCGTATAGATACCTTAGAATCTCTCCCTAAACTGGCGAGTATAACCGCAATTAAAGAGAAAAATTATATTATCTTTCCATGGACATATATTCTTCCAGGTGTTCAAATGGATAATGGTATAACTAAGCTTGCCCAAGAGTTATATCCAGAGAAATTCTAAAAATTAAACTTTTAGAGTTGAACAATGGGAAAAAATACTTTGGACAAGAAGCATAAAGAAAAAATTCTCTTCTGGGGATTTCTGTCATTTCTCCTCATCCTCTTATTTATTTCCATAGTACTAGGTATTCTTGTAGGGCCAGTTCCCATAAGTATCCGGAATATCTTCAGTATTACTCTGTATAAATTGGGGCTCTTGGAAAGAGGAGATTGGCTATTAGGAGTAGAGAATATTGTATGGTTAATAAGATTCCCTAGAGTTCTTTTGGCTTTAGCTGTCGGAGGGGGTTTAGCAGTTGCAGGGGCAACACTACAGACTCTTGTTAGAAATCCATTAGCTGATCCTTATATTCTAGGGATATCCTCTGGGGCCTCGGTTGGAGCTGTCTTGGCAATAGGTCTTGGTTTTTTCTCCTTTATGGGTGTTTTTGGAGTACAAATCGCTGGATTTATAGGTGCAGTTATATCTTTTTTCTTAGTATATTACCTTGCAAAAACAGGGGGGGAGATACGTCCTAACCGTCTAATACTTGCTGGGATGGGTGTAGGATATGTTTTCTCCGGGATAACCAGTTTTATTACAATGACTTCTGGAAATCGTGAGCTTGCTGGAAAAATCCTTGCCTGGACACTAGGAAGTTTAGCAAGAGCTACTTGGTATGATCTCACTTTACCCTTCTTTATATTAGTCTTAGTTACAACGTATCTACTTTTTCAGGGGAGAAATTTAAATGCACTTTCAGTTGGTGACGAAGTGGCTGTAACATTGGGATTAGATGTAGGGAAGTTTCGTAATAAAACATTTATCCTAGTGGCACTTCTGACAGGTATCATGGTTTCTGTAAGTGGAATGATAGGTTTCATTGGGCTAATAATCCCACATGTTGTAAGGATAATTGTTGGATTTGATCATCGGAAAGTTCTCATAATTTCAACCTTATTAGGTAGTATTTTCTTAATTTGGGTTGATGTTGTAGCTAGAACAGCATTTTCCCCAACAGAATTACCAGTAGGAATTATAACCTCTTTATTAGGTGGCCCATTCTTTTTATTACTGTTATGGAAAATCCGAAAACAAAGGAGGATTTATGAAGATCAAAACTAAAAATCTGAGTTGGGGGGTTGATGGGAAAAAAATTGTAGAAAATATAACATTAGAGATAAAAACAGGAGATTTAGTAGGTTTGGTAGGCCCCAATGGAAGTGGAAAATCTTCTCTGCTTCGTTTGATATATCGATTTTATAAACCATTAAAGGGTTCTGTATTCTTGGGTAGGAATGATATTTCTTCAATATCGCTAAAAGAGATTGCTAAAAAAATGGCTGTAGTACCTCAAGAGAGAGGAATTTTCTCTGGTTTTACAGTTTATGAAGTAGTCGCGATGGGAAGGACACCGTATAAAGGTTTGTTTGATAATGATACTCAAGATGACCATAAGATAATTCTAAGGTCATTAAAAAAAGTTAAACTTTTAGATCAAGCTGATAGGTTTTTTAACACACTGTCTGGAGGTGAAAGACAAAGAGTTTTAATAGCATTAGCATTAGCTCAAAAGGCAGAGATTTTGGCTCTAGATGAGCCAACAAATCATTTAGATCCATTGCATCAATTACAAATAATGGAGATAATAAAGGATTTAAGGAAAACAACCATTATGGCAATGCATGATCTGAATATGGCTGCTAGATATTGTGATAGGATTCTTCTCATAGATAAAGGAAAGATTATTGCTTATGGCAAGCCTGAGAAAATATTAACCTCTAAAAATATTCAGGATGTATATGGTGTAAAAGTAAAAACTTGGATTGATAAAAAAACAGGGAAGTTGAGTATTGTATTATTAGGAATAAATGAAAATGAGAGAGTTTTATGATAAAATTAATTAGGAGATATTAACATGAATGAACATTTTTCTATGGATAGAGGGAATTCAAATAGTAAGGGAGAAAGTCTTTGGCATTCACAAAACTTTCTCCGAGATCCGCAATTCGTCGCTTCTCTAGTGGATATAGCAGACATATCTTCTCATGATACAGTAATTGAAATTGGTCCTGGGAAAGGTATAATTACAGAACAACTCTCAAGGAAAGCAGATAGAGTTATTGCTATAGAATATGATAATGAATTAGTTCAGGGACTAAGAGAAAAATTCTCAGATTCATCAAATGTAGAAATATTAGGGGCAGACTTTCTAAAATGGTCTTTACCTAATAACAAATATAAGGTTTTCTCTAACATCCCATTTGAATATACATCTAGGATAATAGATAAACTTCTTGTATCTTCTAATCCCCCAGAAGACACATTTCTTATAATGCAAGATCTTGCTGCTAAAAGGTTTATGGGGAAATTCGCAGGAGGTGAAGATTCTCAAATGTCAATATTGTTACAGCCATTTTATTCTATGAACATCCTTCGTAGAATTGATAGAAATCAGTATACTCCAACTCCAAATGTGAATACAGTTCTTGGCCACTTTATGAAGAAGGAATATCCTCTTATAGAAAATAAAAACACACAAGAATATAGAGATTTTGTTATATATGGATATAACCAATGGAAACCAACTTTATTGGAAGCTTTTAAGGATGTCTTTTCATATAATCAAACAAAGATTATTAAGAAAAATCTTAAGCTTGAAGGAAAGAAACCTTCGGATTTAGATGTAAATACTTGGGTGGCATTGTTTAAAACATATCAGAAGTATGTCCCTCAAGAGAGGAAGTTTCAAGTAAAAGGTTCTGAGGAGAGATTAAATAAAAGTCAGCAAAGAATGAAGAAAAGGTACAGAACTAGAAAGTAGATACCAAAGGAGTGGATAAGTAAATATTGAAGATTTAATAAGCCTTCTGAGGGTTAATGCATCGGACTACAGGTAACCTAAGGGATTTGGTGAGACGTACATGTCTGGAACCTGTATTAAATGAGAATGAGACAAATAAGACAGTATAAGAAAGGGGAAATCATTTGCAAACCATAATAATAAATGAAATACTTTAATTATTATGGATGGTAAAATATCAGAATTAGCAACAGAATCTATTCAAACGAGTCCACAAATGTTAACTGATTATAAACTAGATAAGGTTGTTGAATTACATATAGACAATGTTGATTCTCAAAAAGTCATTGAGATAAAGGACATGTTGACTTCTGAGGTTCTTTTAGAGAATCGTAAGCACGCACATGGAATAAATGTTTTAGGGGAGGGTTCTGTTGGCTATGATTACATAGCCCCTTTAACAGAAACTAAGTTTCTTGAAGATCCAAAGCAAATATTGGCAAAATATAGTGAAGAACTCCAAGTGAAAGAAAAGGATATTCAGGAAATGTCTGAAGATGATGCAGCAAGAAGAATCAGAGAGGAAGTTGAAAAAAGAAATTCACAAAGTTCTCAAAAGCGTCGAGCTGAAACGAAGCTACTTCAAGAACTTGGAGTTGATGGTTCTATAAAAATTCATATGTGTAAAGGTCCTTTCGATGCTAGATATTTAGATACTTCTTCTTCAGATCCAAAACAAGAGGAAGCGTTTACCTATGTAAGAAATCAAATAGAAAAAGAAATTAGAGTTCAAATTGCACTAGGGCCTGGATTTACAGAATATACAAATGAAAATGGCGAGATAGTTACAAATACTACTACATATATTGATCCTGAGACAAAAGCTTTGGGAAAAAGTGAAACAGTCTTTCACATTCCATCAAAAACGGGAGAACTAGAAAAATGGGATAAATATTGTAGGTATGTTTCTTCAAGATGTTCAGGAGCAGAATTTGATATATGGATTGAACCGAATCATAATCTGGATGATAATGGACATGGCAAGTTTGAACATAATACTGATTCTGGTAGGCATGGAGAGTTTTCTTCTGAAGGTAGAAAACCTGAAGAATATGCGCTGGCAGTTATCGTAGCTTCAAATGCTATTAAACAAGAGGCTCCTGATTCAAAGGTAGGAATTAATGTTGCTTTTGTAGATATTGAGTATATTGAAAAAACAATTGAAACAATCAAAATCCTTGGTTATGATCCAACAAAAATAATCGATTATGTTTCATTTAACCCTTATAGGTTTGGGAAAAAGCCAGAAATGTGTGGACCGAAATGGAATGAGAATTTAGAAGGATTTCGTGGGGATAGTGCACCAAAAGGCAGGTTTGATTGGAATACAGAGGGGTCGTATGAGGAAGAGGTTCTTGCTCTAATGGGAAGGGTATCAAGTTTAGGAATAAGAGATATTCGTACTAGTGAATCAGGGTATCCCGTTGGTGAACTAACACGTCAACAGCAAGCAGAATATAATTTGAGAGGATGGGTTTTGGATAGATATTTAGGATTACCTGAGAGTCCTTGGACCCTCACATCTGAGAGTGAGGATTTCTCATTTATTGATAAAGAAGGCAATAAGACTGAAACCTTCTATGCATATAAAAATTTCAATTCAATTTTCTCCTCATCTATAATCCCTAGCGGAGAAATACACACTAAGGACGAGAAGGTTATGTGTAAAGTTTTTGAAGATGAGTCAAATGGTAGTCAAATTCTTGTGGTATGGTCTCCGACAGGATATTACTCTAATAAAGGAGAGAATAATAGACCAGTAAAGATATCTGTGCCACTCCTAGGGGAAAAATCAGTTGAAATAATTACAGGACTTAGTAAAGACACTCCAAATATTGAAAAAAGGGCCACTAATAAACTTGAAATTAATGTTCATGGAGAACCGGTTATTATAAGAATTAGTAAAGGAAGTAACTAAGATTTTAAAAAGTTTTTTCAATATTTTGTTTATTTATCTTTTTATAGTCCATATTAGATTATATAACATATTTTTAGGGATGGAATTTAAAAATAGAACAATGCTAATAACAAACCTGTAACTTATCTCCACCAACTATTTTCTGGAATAGCCTCAGCTTCTATTTGAAATTTTTCTTTGAACCATTTAGCGATATCTTCCATTACGGGGTATTCTGAACCAGCATGGGATAGACCTATTAATGTCATCTTGGTTTGAGGATAAAATTCTTGCAACGCTTTGTTTTCTCTCTCCCCCCTTTCCCCTGCTATTCTACATGTGGCTTGTCCAGTTATCACTACTTCTGTACCAAATCCCTCTGCAGGTTGTATGTCTCTTACATTCCCTCCCCCACCAGGTATAATTGCTACCTTTGTTATCTCCCTATCTAAATCTTTATTTCCCTTAATATCAATATAATCTAGATTAGGAATCTCTAATCGCTCAATTAATTCTTGTACTGTTTGTTTGGGTACTTCACATATCCTAGCAGCATATCCATGAGCATATTCCATATATTGATCAATCTGCTTTGCTCCTATCATCTTTATTAGTGACTCATTTGTTCCTAGTCCCGAGATAGATCCTGCATCTAATGGAGCATGACAGGTATATATAGACAACCCCTTCTCTTTTATTCTCTTAATAATTTCTGGGTTTATAGGTATGAATCCTTTTCCCCACTCTTTGCCTTCTCTTGGATCTCCACACTCCATCTGTACAGGATGGTGTGCGAATATCATGTCTCCTTTGGAAGATTTCTCAAGGACATCTTCTAACATGTAATCGTTTAAAAAACTTAGTAACCAAATTTTCCCAACGGGTAAATCCTCTTCTGCCGTTATCATTAATCCATTAAAATACTGTGTAAATTCTGGTTCAAATTCTGATTTCCAATCATAGTCAATAGGGTCGTATACCATAGGAACAAAACGACTCATTGCAGGATCTACTGTCTCTTTAACCCTAAATTCTGTATCTAATTTTTCAGCTAAAGTCTCTATTGTATATTCTTTCATATCCTTTTGTTCAATCATTTATATTAATGAAATGAAATTATCCATATAAATTATACAATATAGAAATGGTAATGGGGAGAAATAAACACCAAGAACCTATGTAGATTGAAAATAAGACAGTATAAAAAAGGCGTCCTAGTGCCCAAGCCTAATTTTAGTAAAGAGTAATCCCTGTTCTAAAGATCTCCTTCTAATATTGCAGGTATCTCTGATGAATCTTTCTGCTCTGAGTTTTTAATATCTTTCGTTAATATCGCATGAGCAAGAGAATCAATTTCAAACCCTGAATAGTAAGACCCATACCATTTTAATTCTTCTTTAAGCTCTGTAATTACAGCTTTAGCAGTGTTAACAACATAAGGAGCATTATTTTTTCGTGAATGATAAATACCAGCTAAAAGAGGAATTAATATGTGTTCATTTTGTCTACGATCTCCATCATTAATAGAGGAAAAGATAAGATCACGTGTCTCTTTTATTGTTGCATTTCTAACACTATCTGATGGACTACTAAAGGTGTGTTTAAAAATATTTAAAGCCTCTTCGGCAAGTATAGGATTCGCTTCAAATAAATCTGCTGACAAAGATTGTCCCAAAGCCCTTACACTATACATTGCCTCGCTAAGTTCCTCAATAACGTTTGTCCAAGCAATTGATTTTAAGCCTTTTAAAGCCTTTTCTGCGATGTCTGGTTTATATTGAAAAACTTTAGGCGTTAGAAAGATTTTAGCTCTCATAGGACTATATTTCATAAAAAAGTCACGATATCCCATTTTCTGACAAAGATCCAAATCATGTTCCCATAAACTCTTCTGTTCAGATTGATCTGTTTGATCCATATCCTAAGTAATTCAAATTATCATATAGTAATTATTATATAGCCGTTCTGGATGAAAAACAATTCTTGATTCATCCAATAGAATTCTTGGATAGCAATTTAGATTAAAGTTCTATTTATCTACAAAAGATATAGTTGGACATATACGTAATGAGAATGGGACAAAAGAGATAGTATAAGAAAAGGACATTATTTTGTATAATCTAATATGATTAATCAAGAATATGTGTATCATTCATCCAAGGTTAGTGGATTAAAAGTATTAGAACCTAGGTCAAGCACTCATAAAACACCTTGGGTATATGCTACTAAAGATATAGCTACAACAGCAATGTATCTTGAAGACAATTTTGATTTTATATGTCAAACAGGTTTTTCTAAAGACAAGCCATACATTTGGGAAAGATTCAAAGACATGAATATTTTGTGAAATTGTTTTATAATACCCTATAACTTTTGCTAATTATTATACTTGGTAGAACAGCAACCAGAAGAGGTCACAAAAATAACAGATTTTTCTAGAATTTTACCTATGGAGGATATGTATCTTCCTCTAGAAGATAATATAGGTTCCAAAGCTGAACTAGGAGTGTATTGTAATAGATATGTTGAAAGAGATCTAACCAAAAAATTAGCAATAATATTAACAGGTTTTACATGTGCAGGTAAGGATACTGTAATGGATGAATTAGAATCCTTAGGACTTGTATATCATGTTGTTACAGCTACTTCTAGACCAAGAAGAATAGAGGAGCCTGAAGATAAATATCATTGGATTACAGTAAGAGAGAAAGGAGAGAAAGAAACAAATGAGGAATATGAAGAGAGTATTAAAAAAGACCATGATTTAGTAGAGTGTGATTGCCATTATAAACATGTTTATGGCTTACCAAGAAATTCTTTATTAGTAGAGGGTAGGGGTATTCCAGTTATAAGGCCAGATATAAATGGAACGAATACTTTACATAAAGAGTTACCAAAATATGGATTTCAACCGATATCAATAGCAGTAGTTGCAGATAGTTGGGAACAGATATATAGAACTCTTTTAGAAGAAAGAGAAGAAACTCTAGGAGACAAGAATAGTAGGTTTATAGTAGATATAAATAGTGTTTCCAAATATAGTAATGTAGTAAACTACTTTTTACATAATAGTAGGGATGTGTATGGTGATATGAGTGGCTTAGAAAGGTCTGTTAGGGGAATGAGATATATAATTGAGATGTATACGAAAAAATAAAAATTTAAAGATTAGATATTGTATTTCCGTGTCTCAATAACTTTGTTTTTGATGAAGATAATAAATGGGTCTTGTTGCAACCTTTAAAGAATGGTTGGACATACACGTCTGGTACCTAAAATGAGACAAATAAGACAGTATAAAAAAGGGATAGGTTTTCTTATTCGGGAATAAATATGCTAAAATTAAATTGTTTATTACTTAATATCAGAATGTGTCTGTATGGAAGAATTAGTATTAGAATTTCCAACTTATGCAAGAGAAAAAGATGCTAAAGCATATATTAAGGAACTAAGGAGCTTTAATTCTCAATTTAATGGTTGTGATGATCTAGAAAAATTTGAAGATTATCGAGAATGGGTTGACAGGGTTGTCGATTGGAACAAGGGTGTAAACTTACCAGATGATTATGCACAAGCTATAACTTATTTTGTAGTTAGAGTTAAAGATAATAAAATTATAGGTATGGTAAACATTAGATACGGAGTAACAGAAGAAAATATCAAAAGAGGTGTGGGACATATTGGTAGTGGAGTTAGACCTACTGAAAGAAGAAAGGGATATGGAACCGAGATTTTGAGAATATGTTTAGAAGAATGCAAAAAATATAATTTGCCAGAAATTCATTTGAACGTTAAGAAAGAAAATGTCAGTGCCATTAGAACTATAGAGAAAAACAACGGGGAATTAAATAAAAAGATTGTAATGGATAATGGGGAGATATTTCTTAATTATATAATAATAGCGGATAATTAGAACTTCCAGGCCCAAATAATCCTATCTTTGTAGCCCTTTGTGATTTTTAGACGTACCAATTACAAGAGTTGAATGAATAAAGCTTTTGTTGTACAATGATTTTCTATAAGTTGTTATATCAAGTATTATTAAAAATAAATATAAAACAATAGGTATTATAACAACGTCAAGCCCAATTGACAGATTGCCTGAAGAAAAGATAGAAAAAGCGTATTCCTATCTTCGAAGTAAGGGTTGGGGTATTAAAGAGGCTCCTATTTGTAGGGAAAGTGAAGGATATCTTTCTCTTGGAAATATAAAGGAAAGAATCAAAGGTCTACATGATTTTGTTGTTGATAAAGATGTTGATGTAATTATGTCTTTTTGGGGTGGTACGAATACGAACCAATTATTACCTTATGTTGACTATGATCTAATAAAGAAGAATCCTAAAATATATGTCGGTTATTCAGATACCTCTGCATTACTTCTAGCTATTACCAAGAAGACAAATCTTGTTACATACCATGGTCCAGCAGCAATCACATATTCCAAGCCTGATTTGATGGAATACTGTTATGAATATTTCGACAAGGCCATAAAGGGAGGCGAGTGGAGTATAGAAGAACCCCAAAAGTATGCAGATGATTTGTATTTTCTTCGAGAAAAAGATGCCGATAGAAGAATATTTAAAAAGAATCAAGGGTTAAAGATTTTCAGAGATGGAAATTGTGACGGAGAAGTTGTGGCTTCTAACTTGCAAACGCTTTTGGTATTAGCAGGAACAGAATATCTCCCTTCTTTAAAAAATAAGGTCTTGTTTGTTGAGGAAGCAGAGGATGAACAAACACCAATGATACATAGGTTCTTTACCCAACTGTCTTTGCTTCAGGATTTTAAAGATATTAAAGGCTTGGTCGTTGGTAAATTTATGGATTATTCTAAGGTTTCTCAAGATAATTTGGAGACTATTTTTAAGGAGATTTCAACAAGATTTAGAGGGCCATTAATTTATAATGCTTCTTTTGGGCATACAGATCCAATTTTTACTATCCCTAACGGTGCTAGGGTTAAAATAAAGTTAAGTTCTGAGGTAAAGATTAAATTTCACTATGACTGAGCATTTAAAAGGGGAATGTTACGAAGATATCTCAACTAAAATTACAGATTTCTACAACTCAAAAGGGTTAGACTATCGTGAACCACTGAGTTTAATCCCTGGTGAAAATGACAAAAGTGTTACTTTTACGTCTGCGACTATTAATAATTTTAAAGGATATTTAAGAGAGGAGGAAGAAATACCAGTTAATGGTGTATATACTATTCAGAATTGTCTTAGAACACGGAATCTAGATTATAGGTATGGGTTTGAAGAAACTCCTAGATTTGGTAGTTATTTTAGGATGTTTGGACTTATAAGAAGGCCAAACTTTTTATTAAAAACATATGCAGATACTATTGAATTTATTGAATCAGAATTAGGGGTCCCTTCAGAATCAATAGTGGTTCATAAATCTAGTGAACATGATATGTTTAACGAATTAATGAAAAAAAATTCAAAACAACGTTGGTTTGAAGATAAAATTGATTGGTATAATTGGGAGTATGGGGAAGAAGATATTCGGGGTGAGGGTATTAGTATTGAAATACCCAATAAGTCAAATCTAGCAGAGACACAAGTGATTGGAAATATTGTTGTTATATATAAAAAGGATGAGCCTATTGCTGTTGAGTGGGGTTTTGGTCTAGAAACAACGATGAGTCGCTTAGAGGGTCTCCCACACCCAATATTTTCTTCTGTGATAGGTGAGAGATATCTATATAAGAATAATCATCATATTAATGAAAAAGATATCTTGTTTCTTGATTACACTAATATTCTTTATCACCTAGAAGCAAATGATGTAAAGCAGGGGAGGGATAAGTATGTTGATAGAACTATTAAACAATTATTCCAAGGATTGTCAATGCAGATATTTTTAACACTTAGAAATATCTCAGACTTAGAAGATTTAATAGGAAGGAAAAAAGATGGTTTATTTGAAGAATTCGAGGGATACAATGACTCTTTTCAGGAACGAGTTTCTTTGTTTTTGAATTCATACAAACAAATAGTGTCGAACTATGCGGGGCGCAGAAGTGAAAAGAAAATAGAGGAGACAATTAATAAAAGTGCTCAAAAATATGGATTTAACAAAGAACAAAAGGAAACTTTAATTAACTTTAGGAACTCTCTTAATGAAGAATCTCTCAGTTAGGGGTATCAAAGAATTGTCATATACCTCTTTTTTAGGACTTATTAACCAGTGGAATGTTCCACCAGGAGCCTATGAAACAATAAATAAATGGGTTACATTCTCTAATATGGACAAAAACTCTCATTTATTAGAGATTGCTACTACAACAGGCTTCTCCTTAAGAGAGGCAAGTATTCTGTCTGGTTGTTCTGGTGTGGGTATTGACATATCAGAAGACTCAATAAAAACAGCTAAATTAAATAAAGAAAGATATCAATCTAATTCAAAAATTGAATATATTGTACATGATGCTTATAAGTATGTGCCAAAGAAACCCTTCAGTCACGTAATAATTGGAGCGGCTTTAAGATTCTTTGATGAGCCTGAGAAAGTAATTGAAAAATGTGTAAAAGACTTTTGGGAATCTGAGGGGTATTTATTATCTTGCGAATTTTATATAGTAGAGGATATCCCCCAACCTCTTGTTGAGAAGGCATATGAGGTCTTTGGCATTCATATAACCCAGGTACCATATAAAGATGTAATGTCAGTCTACGAAGGTTTAGAATTGATATATGAGGATAGAAAGAAACCAATACCTGAAACCGAGAAGGAGTTGCAATACTATTGTAAATGCACGATTGATCGTTTTGTTCGAGAAAAAGGAATTAAAGATGAAGGAATCTATCGGGCATTATTTGATAGGTTGTATCTTATTAAAAAGACAAGCAATGATTTAAGAGAGTTTCAAAATTATAATATTTTAGTGCATAGATATCGAAAGGATCTGTTTCCTAATAGATATGTAGAACTTTTTTAAGATGATTTTAACTGGCCAAGAAATTAAAAAAAAAGTTAATGAAGGTTCAATAACCATAGAACCATTTTATATGGAGAGTCTCAATCCCAATAGTTATAATTATCATCTTTCGCCTAATCTTATTATAATAGAAAGGAGGATAGATTCAAAACAAAAAACAGAATACAAAAAAGTTACTATTCCAGAGAAAGGCTTAATTTTAGTGCCATCAAAATTGTATCTTGGGAGTACTAGTGAAATTATAGGTAGTATGAAATATGTAACTTCATTGATAGGGAGATCATCAATTGGTAGACTTGGACTTTTTATGCAAATTACTGCGGACCTTGGTCAATTAGGGCAAAGTCATAAGTGGACATTGGAGATGCATGTTGTAAAGAAGTTAAAAGTTTATCCTAATATGAAAATTGGACAAGTGAGTTTTTGGAAGACGTTTGGGAAAAATGACTTTGATTATATTGATCAATATAACATGTCTAACGAACCTATTATAAGTAAAATATACAAAGAATTTTAAATATGATATTGACAGGGCATGAGATTAAAAAACAAGTTCGGAGAGGAAGAATAGTGATTGAACCTTTTAATGAAGCAAATATTCAACCCAATTCTTATGATTTCCATTTAAGCAAATATATTAAATTTTACACTGATGAGATTCTAGATCCAAAGGTGAAAAATAAAGTCAAGGAGATAGTGATTCCCGAAGAAGGGTTATTGCTTAAGCCAGATGAATTATATTTGGGGATGGTGGAAGAGACAATTGGGAGTGAATATTATGTTCCTATCTTACGTGGACGTTCTTCTACGGGTAGGTTAGGTTTATTTGTTCATATAACAGCGGATCTTATAGATATTGGCTCAATCAACAATTGGACATTAATGTTGCATTCTGTTGTCCCTGTAAAAGTATATGCTGGTATGAAAATAGGGCAAGTTACTTTTTGGGTACCAGAGGGAAAGATTGAGTTGTATAATGGTAAATACCAAGGATCGTTAAAGCCTATGGAATCTCAAAGTTTTAAAGATTATAAGGATTAATGATGCAGGGATAATGGATTTCCTAAATATTGAAATTGTTTTAATTCCAAAAGATTTTCCCCAACAAGAGATTGACAAAATAATATCTACAATATCAATTAATCAATAAGAGGATAAAAAACAATATCGATATAACATATTGCTTCTAGTATTCTTTAAATGTATATTAATACTATGAATAGTAACCCATTTCTGTCTAAAGAGATTAGCTTTAAAAGAATATTAAAGGGTTTTGCTATTACTCTTCCTTGTATGATAATGATATTTGTAATAGGTAATTACTCCTATAACTTTATAGACAGTACTTTACGATCACATTACGTTGGAGAGAAAGTATTAGGAGTAGAAGATACAGAATCAAGAGTAATCGGTGTGGAAGAAATAAAAAAGCATTTGAAATCTTTAATTCCTGAAAAATATGAATTAGTTGAATCTCCACCGGAAGGGTCAGATAGTGAAGACGACGGTTGTATTAACCTTTTTGGAATATATCCCAAGACATATTCTGAAGCACAGAGAAAATATTTGTCAGAGGCTGGATTAATGTATTGTGAAGATATTTATAAGGCAGTATTCCGTTCTCAGATGGAAGATGCTAAGTATAGCCAAGAAAAGAATGCGTGGGCATGGATTGATATAGGTGATCCAGAGGGAAATGTAGGAGGCTATTATGAACAGACATTCTATGGTAACAATCTGGTATCGATTGCAGATGCATGGGGAAGTCATTATGATGGTAATCTATATATAGTAAGAATAAAGAACAGTAAAGAGTTAGTAGTTTTGTCTATTCCACTGAGTAACAGAATTAGATGTGAGACTTATGACGAAAATGGGGTAGAAACTATGAAAGAGGATTGTGTGAATTTCATGAATTCTATGGATATGACCACAGATTGGGTACCACAAGAAATATATGACAATTATTATAATGATTTACTAGAGATGTTACGAGGAATTTAAGCATTTATTTTTCACTCGTCAATTATTTCAGGTAGTTCTATATATAGGATTTACTGTACCACATAAGGATTCTACCTTCGAACGGAGAGGTAATAAATTGAGTCTGTTTTTGAGGTTTTTCATCCACTAGGCCTTACTTTTGAGACTTTCACTTTTTAAGGTCAAAATAACTCAATCTCCATAAGGGTTTTAAAGCATAGTGCACGGGTCTTGTTGGAACAACTCAATAATGGCGGGACATACACGTCTGGACCCTATGTAAAATGAGAATGAGACAAAAGAGATAAAATAAAAGGGAAGAACTCTCTATTTATCTATAGCATTTTCATCATGAAAATACTGAAAGTAGAATAGAATGTGTAGAATATGATTAAAGGAATCGTCTTTACACCATAATTCAGAGATGTCTTCTTTTAAGATGTTGCCAACGACCTTAGTCTTATTCTGATCAAATTTTTGAGAGACAAAGTTACCTGCTTCTTCAATAAGGGGACAAGCACTTTCGAAATATTTGTAATCAAGAATTTTTAGATCTAAATCATTTGCTTTTTTAAGTTCAGAGACTTTCTCTCTTAATCCCTTCTCCTGACTTTGTGACAAGCATATTTTATCTTTAATATATTCAGCCCTTCCTTGTGCAGAAACAACAATAAAATATAAACTACAAGCTCCAAGCTCTTTTGAAAAATTGTACATATATTCTATATACTGATAGTTCCTTTTTTGTAAAGTACAATTTATACGTACAGGTATTTTATTCTTATGTAGTAATTTAACGGTATTACAGGCTTGAATGAAGGAGTTAGGGTGTCTAAGAAGATTGTTTATCTTTTCTGGTCCATCTATAGATACATTGACGAAGGTCTTAGATTCTTTTAAAGCTTTAATATTATCCTCGGTCATAATCGAACCGTTAGTCGTTACGACAGTTGCTAAATTACACTGATGTGCAAATAGGAGAATATCATTGAGATCTTTTCTTAAGAAAGGCTCTCCTCCTGTTATATCTACACGAATAACTCCAGCTGAGGATAGTTTTTTAAGAATTTTTTTAATATTAGAATGGGAGAGATCTATGTTTTTATTATTGCTTCCATTCGCAATACAGTGAGGGCAAGAGAAATTACATCTATTTGTTATTCTTAAACAGGTTGATAAAGGAGAATGGAGTTTAAACTTTTGGAATTTGTCTAGATCTTTATTGTAATTAACATCTCCAGTAATTTTCATTTAAGGATTATACCAAATCTGAGGATATAGGAGGAGAATGTTAAGGATGTAAAGGTATGATGCAACAAAGGGTTCTTTGGGTATCGTGGACGGGTCTAATTGGAACAACTCAAGTTTGGCGGGACATATGGGTCTGGAACCTAAAATGGGACAGTATAAAAAGAGAAGAAAGTGTCTTGTTTCTGATATAATCAAATATAAATGAAAATCTCTCATAAAGAAGCTAAAACCATTTTAACCCCAAGTAAATTACCTGGTGCAGACTATGTAGTTAATCCATACTCTGGCTGTGCCTTTGGATGTGTATACTGCTATGCTGATTTTACTAGAAAGTTTACAGGTCATATGGAGGACAAATGGGGAGAGTATGTAGATATAAAGATTAATACTCCAGAAATATTTGAAAAAGAATTAAGTAAACTTACAAAAAAAATAGTTAAGAAGAATGAGTTTAAAAAAGGAGATAAACCAGTAATATTCTTTGGTTCTGTTACTGACCCATATCAGGGAGTAGAAGCTAAGTATGAGTTAACAAGAAAATGTTTAGAAATAATAGCCAAGAGTGATATTAGGAATGACATTAAAATCTCCTTACTTACGAAGTCCCCCTTGGTGGCTAGAGATATTGTGATTTTTAAACAGATCCCCAATTTAGAAATTGGTATGACAATTACATCTATAGATGATGAAGTTAGTAAGATGTTTGAGAGTTGTGCTCCTAGTAGCTCTCTGAGAATTAAGGCATTAAATGAGTTGAACAAAGAGGGTATTAATACCTATGCCTTTGTTGGTCCTCTTCTTCCTCATTTTGTAGCTAATGAGAAATCTTTGAATATACTGTTTATGAAGATTAAAGAATCTGGTACGAACAAGGTATGGGTGGAGCATATTAATTTAAAGGGAAAGAAGATGGGTAGATTAATAGAGCTTGTCGGGGAGAACTTGAGTAAAGAAGAATATGAATTGTTTGTAAATTCCCAAACGGACGAGTATAAGAATAGGTTAAATGAAATAATAATGAAAATTATTAAGAAATATGATTTAGAATTGGTTGGAGGGAAGGTAATAGATCATATTAAGTTGGAGAAATAATTACTGTCTCCTACCAACATTTTATCTTCGAACCGTGGGGTAATAAAAAGAGGTTTAAAAACGACTAATTTCATCCACCAGGATGTGAAATTGAGAATTAACTTTTTAAGGGGAAAAGAATGAAGCAACCAAGGGATTCCTAGCTATAGTGCACGGGTCTTGTCGCAACCTTGAAAGAATGGCGGAATGGACGGGACTCGAACCCGCAACCTTCTCAGTGACAGTGAGATGCTCTAACCAATTGAGCTACCACTCCATACTAGAAAAGAGTATATCAAACTATATGGAATATGTTAATATATTTGTATTATGAAAATATACCAAGACATACTATCCAACTTCATAGGAATAATACTACTAAAGATAGATACAGAAGGAAATATACTAAATATAACCATAGATACAAAAGGTATAACAAAAAACAACCCTCCTAAAACAGTCTACAAACTATTTAGCAAGGAAGACAAATTTAGAATAGACAGAATACTATCCACAGGATACAGTGGAAAGAAAAAATACTTCGAACTATACCAAGGATATGGAAAAGGACAATATGTAGATGTATCAACCGCATACTATGACAAAGAGCTATACATGTATATACAAATGTTCGAAAGTGAAAGAGAAAGAGCTGTAATGTATGACAGATATGTAGAAAAACTTGCAACTATAGCAGAAAAAGATGTACTAACAAAGGTATTAAACAGACATGGACTATGGGAATCTGTAAAGAGCATTGTAACTAATGTAGATCCAGAAAGAAGGATAGGAATAGTATATATGGATGTAGATAATCTAAAACATATAAATGACACATACGGTCATGAAAGTGGAGATAAACTAATACTAAAGATAACAGAAATACTAAAATCAACAGTAAGACACAGAGATATAGTAACAAGATATGGAGGAGATGAATTCGTAATAGTAGTTCAAGAATACTCAGGAAAAACAAGTACAGCATATGGTCTTGCACAAAGACTAAAAAGACACATAGAAGAGATAAAGGGGAAATATGCATCAACAGCATCATTTGGAGTACATATAACAAAGGTTAAAAATCTCTCAAAGTATAAAGATGATGAAAAAGCTCTAGAACAAGCATGGAAGAAAGAACTAGAAAAAGCAGATATGGCTACATACAAATCCAAAGAAGCAGGAAAGAACACAATATCAACATCCTCAGAATACAAACGATACTACTAACCCAAATGTTTGTTTAGTGCATCAATATATGATTCCTTTGGTTGAAGACCAATCATACTCTCAACAACCTGACCATCCTTAAATATATATACAGCAGGTATACTCATAATCTGAAACTCCTGTGCAAGTGAACCCTCCTCATCAACATTAACCTTCCCAACCTTAACCTTCTCTCCCATATCCTTTGCAACATCCTCAATAATTGGTCCAAGCATTCTACATGGTCCACACCATGGAGCCCAGAAATCTACCAATACAACTCCTTTATAATCTTTAACCTCACTTTGGAAACTCTCATCTGTTAAATGTACTTCTGACATAATATTAGTCTAACAATTTAAAAGTATTGGAATATAGGCATTTAATCATATTCCTTGTATAATTATACCATGTTAAAAATTGATATAAACAAAAATAAAAAAGAAGCAATACAAAAAGCCATAGATGTTCTAAAGGATGGTGGATTAATAGTATATCCAACAGAAACATGCTATGGAGTTGGATGTGATGCAACAAATGACAAAGCACTACAAAAACTTCTTCAATACAAGAAATTCAGAGGTTCCAAACCAATATCCATAGCTGTATCAGACAGGAATATGGTAGAGGAATATGTAGACATTAATGAGATGGCAGACAATATATACAGAAACTTTCTCCCAGGACCAATAACCGTTATATCAATTGGAAAGGGGAATCTAAAAGCACCGGTAGTATCAGCAAGTGGTGGAGTAGGAGTTAGATACCCAGACTATCAATTCACATTAGATCTAATTAAGGAATTTGGTAAACCAATAACAGCAACATCAGCAAATATGTCATACAGAAGTGCACCATATGATATTGAGAAGTTGATAGACAATCTTCCAAAGAAATCATTAGAGTTAATAGACATATTCTTAGATGCAGGACAACTATCTCACAATGAACCCTCTACAGTACTAGATACAACATTAAATGAACTATCTATTCTTAGACAGGGTAAACTACAATTTGAAGATGCACTAGTTAGAAATAGAAAGGTTGGGGATATAATATCTAAAAATACAGAGGAGACTATTAAATATGGTTCTGATTTTGCAAAAAGATATCTTAAAGAACAACCTGTACTAGTTGCACTCTCTGGGGAGCTAGGGGCAGGAAAGACCCAATTTACAAAAGGTATAGCAAAGGAATTGGGGGTAACTGAGACAGTTAATTCTCCAACATATACCATAATCAATGAGTATGAATATGGGAACAGGGTACTTGCACACATGGATACATGGAGATTAGAGAAGATAGCGGGTAGTGGTCTTGTAGAGCATTTAGAAAAGGGTGATATTGTAGTAGTAGAGTGGGCCGACAAATTCTTTGGTGAAATATCTGCACTATGTGACAATATGAATGTTAAGATGTACAAGGTAGTTATCAAGTACATATCATTAACAGAAAGGAGCATTGAGATATATGAAGGATAATCAACCATTAATAATTGCATTCGATACAAGCTGTGATGATACATCGTGTGCAGTACTACAAGGAAAGAAAGTACTCTCAAGTGAAGTATCTTCTCAGATAGAGATACATGCTCCATACGGTGGAGTAGTACCAGATATTGCAAGAAGAGAACATGAAAGAAATATCCCAATTGTATTTGAGGAGGCTCTTAGAAAAGCAAAGGTATCAATCGAAGATATAGATTATGTTGCATGTACATATGGTCCAGGATTAGCTATAGATTTGGAAGTGGGATTATCTTTCGCAAAAGAGCTTGCTATTAAATATTCTAAACCCTTTATTCCAGTTAATCATATGGAAGGGCATCTTCTTTCTGGATTAATAGAAAATACAAAAGGAAAAACGGTAGTTGATATGGATGAGAGCAATATATTCCCAGCATTGGGTCTTCTTGTATCAGGAAAGCATACTGACTTGGTATATGTAGAGGATATTGGAAAGTATACAAAGCTTGGAGAAACACTAGATGATGCAGTAGGGGAGGCCTTTGACAAAGTTGCTAGAATGTTAAATTTAGGATATCCAGGTGGTCCAGTAATATGTGATTTTGCAAAAAGAGGAAAGTCAGGAATATATACATTTACAGTACCTATGAAGAATTCCAAAGATCTTAACTTTAGTTACTCTGGTATAAAGACAGCAGCACTATACAAGATTAAGGAGTTAAAAGAACCTATAAAAGAATGGATATATGATTTCACTAGAGGTTTTCTAGATGCAATTATAGAATCACTTAAGATTAAATTGGAACTAGCTATATCCAAATATCCATCTGTTAAATCACTGTTTGTTGGAGGTGGTGTATTTAATAGTCAGGAGATATTAACAAAGATTGGGAATGTAGCAAGGGAGTATGGTTTGCAGTATATATATTCTGAGAAAGAGTATAGAGGAGATAACGCAGGGATGATTGGGGTTGTTGCCTATTACAAGATACAAAATGGTCAGTATATAACTGAAGTGTCAGAGATAGAGAAGATAGATAGGGAACCAAGATTGTCTATCTAACTAACAATTTATTTTCTATATCAAGGAGTCTTTTGTATTTAACATATCTTTCCTCTTTAGTTGGTCCACCAAATTTACAATATTTAGATGATGTACCAACTGCCAGATCTGATATTGTTGTGTCTAATGTCTCTCCACTTCTATGTGATATTACACAGGTCATATTATTTGCTGTAGTTAGTTTTATAGCATTTAGTGTCTCTGTTACAGTACCAATTTGGTTTAATTTTATAAGTACACTATTTATTGCTTTTGTATCTATACCTTGTTGTATTCTTGATACGTTTGTTGTAAGAAGATCATCTCCAACTATCTGATATCTATCTCCAATCTCTGTATTTAATCTACTCCAGTTAGTCCAGTCCTCTTGTGCGAATGGGTCTTCTATAGATGATATTGGATATTTTTCATACCACTGTATTTGTAACTCTAACCATTGTTCTGGTGTTAGTTCTTTTCCCTCTCTCTTTAGAATATACATATTCTTTTGCTCATCGAAGAACTCTGATGATGCAATATCTATAGCTATAGTGAAATCTTCTCCTGGTGTATACCCGAAGTCTGTAATACTTTGTACTATGATATCAAAAGCTTCTGCATTGCTTTGTATCTCTTTGGGACAGTATGCTCCTTCAAAACCTATATCTGTTGAATATCCTTTCTCCTCTAATATCTCCTTTATCTTCCTAAATACATTTGTTCCTGCATTGAATGCTTTATCAAATGTTTTAAATACATCCATATTTGGAACAAGCATATACTCCTGTATATCTGTAGCCCAGTTACCATGTTTTGCACCCTCCATTACAAGTATCTGGGGTGTTGGAAGAGTGTATTGTGTATTTCCATGTATCTTTCCTATGTATTCGTATAGCTCTAGTTTTTGTGATACAGCCATAGCTTTTGCAAATGCTATGGAGCAGGAGAGTATTGTATTGCCTCCTAGGGTGCTTTTTTGTTCTGTACCATCTAACTGGATAAGGAAGGTATCAAACTCTTCCTGTGTATTAAAGTCTTTGTCTGATATCCCATTCTTTATAACCTCAATATTTCCTATGGCTTTGGACATACCTCCATCTTCATCTTTAAGTTCTAATACCTCTGTTTTTCCTGTTGATGCTCCTGATGGTACAGTACCTATACCTGTAGAACCATCTTCCAAAGTTATCTCTGTTGATATTGTTGGTTTGCCATTTGAGTCTTGTATCTGTTTTGTAGTTATATTTTTAATCTTCATAGGTATGTAGGTAAAGTATAATATGTATATTGTATCAGAGGATATAATAATTGTCTTTAGAGATGTAGTTTGATAGAATTAGGGCACATCTATTAAGCCGAGGTGGTGGAATTGGCAGACACGCTACCTTGAGGTGGTAGTGGGAGTAAAATCCCTTGCAGGTTCAACTCCTGTCCCCGGCATATGGACGACTAGCTCAGCTGGTTAGAGCATCTCGTTTACACCGAGAAGGTCATAGGTTCGATCCCTATGTCGTCCACCATCCATGTTTTTCAGCCTGTAACTTCAGTTCAGGTTCTAGTGAGAAAAGCATTTCACCGAGCATCTTTGAGGGGATTTTCAATGATATTTTTAGTTTGTAAGGAATCATCTGTCCTTCTTTCTTTGGGCCCGAAACACTATCTGTTTTTCTTTTTGGTCTAGAGAAAATAATAATTTCGTCAACAATCATGTGTATTAGAGAGTAGAGTTCTTGATCTGAGCCCTTTTCCTCAAGCATCTTAAGTGCATCCCCATATTTATCTTTAAAAATATTGAATACTTTTATATATTCGTGTGTATTCGTGAATATTGATAACTCACTTTCTAAGTCTTCTTTCTCTTTAATATATCGTTTATATTTCTTATCAAGGTCTTTGATTCTCTCAATCTTCTCTTCTTTTTTAATGTCTCCGTTTTGATACATTTCAATCACTCTAGACCTTGCAGAGGCATGTGTATTTAGAAGATCCAATAAGTTATCCAATTGTCCTTTCTTTCTTTTAATATCATTCTTGCTAGATTCTAGCTTCTGTTGATGATGGAATACTGGAGTTGGGTCTTTTATTAGATCGTATACTAGTTGTAGTACATGTTGTTCTAAAGGAATTGCAGGTAGGCTAATTGTATGACAAACAGTATCTCTTGTTTTGCTCTTGGATGTATTTTTACAACTACATTCATAATAATAAGCCATTTCCCCTGTGCTTCTAACTTTGTGAGGCAGTCCATTCCAACTGTATGGTTCAGTGTGTTTTGTCGGATCAAAACAGTTTGCACATTTGAGTAACCCTTGTAAAAGATACAACCTTTGTTGCTTAGAATAGTTCCCTCTTCGTAGATGATTACTTCTTGACCTATATTCTTGAGCCTTTTGGAAAAGTTCTTTGTCTATTATCGCTTGTTTGTGGCGATATATATCCCACTTATCTTGAGGAAGTTTATTACCATCTTTGCTTTTGTTGTAATATTGATTCCCAATATAAACTTCATCTTTTAGTATTCTACCTACAACTTCGGGATACCAGTGATACCTACCATGTCTACTACCCTTTCTCTTTTTGTTTGGATCTTCCTTGTGATGAATGAATCTGTATTCAATAGGGCTAGGGACTTTGTGGTCTCGTAAATATTCTGCTATTTCTCCTTGACTGAATCTGTCATGAACAAACATATTGAAGATGGATCTTACAACTTCAGTTTCTTCTTTTTGGATAAGTAGCTTTTTGTTTTCATCTTTAACATAACCTAGTGGGGCAGTATTCATGAAGGCTCCTTTTTCTGCAGCTTGTTGTCTCCCAGCATGGGTCCTTTCTTTAATCGTTTCTAGTTCCAATTCTGCAATTACACCGATGATTCCCAGCATCGCTCTTCCGAAGGGAGTAGAGGTATCTATACTTTCTTGGGATGAAAGAAATTCTATCTTCGGTTCTTGTTTCTCAAATATGTCTATTATTTCTAGCAGGATTTTTAACCGTCTTGCAAACCTATCTATTTTGTAAACAGCAACTATATCAAAAGGAGGTGTGTCTGATAGGGTTATATCTTCCATTAGCTTTCTAAAAGCGACTCTTTCCATGGGTTCTTTTGTTCCGCTCTCACCCTCATCAATGTAGATATATTCTTCTCCTGCAAGTTCGTATTCGCCACCTTTGGATTTAATAAGTCCTAGTAATGCTTCTCTCTGAAGATCTACCCCAAACATATCTATCTGTTCTTCGGTAGAAACCCTGATATATAGCGCTACTTTTTTCTTTTGTTTTTCTTCCATCTAAATAAGAAGGTATAGCTTGGAACTTAATTATGTAGATCTAACTCTCTTGTAGAGTTTGTGTAATAGGGATTTATTATCCTGGTCAATGTCTGTGACTACGACATCTAATATTCTTGATATGTTCTTTTCCTTAATCTCCCATTTTTTAGGAAGTACAAGTTGTATAAATCTAGGGGGATTTCCTGCATATAAATATCCATGATCTAGGGTAGCACCAAACATTTCTTCTTTGACCTTGTAATCATTGGGCTTTTGTAAGTAGCTATATAGCATGCTTTCTATGTTATCTCTCAATATGACAAAATAGGTGTTATCTTCAATTACAATGGGAACGGCCGAGTGGTAATTATATTTAGTAAACTCCTGAGCAGTAGGCATAGTCTTTTGTACAAGGAAATACTTTCTAAGCTCTTCTAGAGTTGTCATATTCTGATTATATCAAAGATGGGAGGCATCTTTTAAAATTTCTACCTAGAGCATATAATAAGCTATGTTACCTAAACCTAATATTTAGGCATGGTGATGAAAAATAAATCCAGATCAGTGTGTTAGGCGGTCTTCCGTCTCTCAATCACTGATCTGGTTACTAGGGGAAACCTTAGTAGAGGATACAGCAATGTACCTCTGTGAGCGGGAGACCACTTGTCTCAAAAACTCACAAGAATCAAATAACTTGATCAGAAGTTAGGATGGAAAAGAATTCTTTTATCCCTTTTACAATTATATCGTCAAAACTTTTTAGAATGGAACATGAATTGTTTCCATCTAACACCTCGTTCATTAAGAAAATTCTCCTGGCAATAGGGATCCCTCGTATTGATGTCCCTTCTTATTCAGCAAAGATTAAGGACTTGTATGCAAAGTTTGAAGTAATCCGGGACAAAACAACTGAAGCGGAGAGGGAAGCGATGAGTGAATTTACAGAGAAGGATGAGTTTATAAACAAGATGGATGAATGTATTATTGCTTTTTCTAAGGTTGTTGAAAGTTTAGAGAGGAAATTAAAAAATAACAAATCTTTAAAATTTGGAGAATTTGAGGAGTTAATAAATAACTATAAAGAGAAGAAGTTGGACCTGCTACAAGTTACCGAGAAGATCGTTACAGCAACAAGAAAAACTGAGGAAGAAACATGGAGTAATTTACATAAAAGTCTTGAAAAATGGGAGAATGAAGGAGATGACAAAAAAGGCCTTGATACAAGAGAAAAGAACCATGTTATTTCAAAGCAAACCGAAGATGGGCTATGGAAAGTCTTAATTAAGAATGATAGCGAAGAACTGGTATTTAAAAAGGCTAAAAAACTAGTAATAGAAAGAGGATCAGCCACACCGAGTTTTATAAGTAGAACATTGCAGATAGGTCAGAATCAGGCTGCTAGAATATTCATGCGATTGCAAGATGAGAGGATTATAAGTAAAGATTATCCTTATGAAGTATTAAAAAGTAACTAATTCTCTTTGCAACTGGGGGAGATGCTTACTATTCAGTTACCCATCATACATTTATTGGAGATTAAGGCAGTAGGGTTTGTCTAGGACTGTTTAAAGGTGTATTTACGAAGGCACTTATAGTGTGTATATAATATGATATGACAAAGAATAGGAGATTAACAAAGAAGCAAGAAATGTTTTGTAAGTTGTATGCTACAGATAGAGATTATTTCGGGAATGGTACACAAGCATATGCAGAAGCATATAACATTGATCTAACACAAAGTGGAAAGAAAAGTTCTGTAAGAACAAATGCATCTAGATTGCTAACATATGATCACATAATTAGGCGAATTGATAAGTTACTGGAACTGGGAGGACTGAGTGACAACTCCGTTGACAAGGAGCTTTTGTTTTTAATAAAACAGAATGCTAATTTCAATGTTAAGCTAGGAGCAATTAGGGAATATAACTCTTTAAGAAAGCGGATCATACACAAGGAAGAGGTTCATGTTAAATCGGATGTTAATCTAACAAGTTTCTTAAAAGAATTGAAGGATAAGTCATCGGAACAATTGATTGCTATCAATCAGAGGATGTATGGTAAGTAAGGGATTTTCTTGAAGTGACCAATTTAAACTTATATAATAAGCTCAATATGAAAGAAGTATTTTGTCCTCATTGTACAAAAGAGTTAGTTTTAGATAGTAACGACTTGGCTCTTGAAGTGATAAGATGTCCATCCTGTGGCTGGTTCTTTCTTTTATCAGAAGCAGAGAATGGAGATTCGGGAGATGATTTGTTATTGATAAACATTGAAACTAAATACAACCAAGATGGATCAGTTAAGGCAAGGGCTGGATATAAAGCAAATATCGGTAGTAGACCTCTTGACCGAGTCGTAAATATATCTGCAGACAGCAAATACGAATTATCAGAAAAGATAAGAGAAACAGCATATGATCTCAAGGAACAGGCAAAAGCTGAGAAGTCGTCATTGGGTATTGAAGAACAGATGACAATGTTACAAGGTATTTTGGAACATGGCATTAAAACAAAGATAGATTTTAAGTGGGAAGATGAAAAGAGAAGGGATAAGTTTGAGAAGAAGAAACCTAGTTTTGACAAAACAAAGCCTAAAAAGGAAGATGTTTATCGTTCCTTATGGATATTTGAGAATATATTCAAAAAATATGCTGCTAAGAAAAACAAGGAGTACGAACAGAGGTTGAAAGAGCTAACAAAAGATTGGGAGAAGGAGAAAAAGGAATTTGAGAAAAGTTTGGCAGAATGGGAAAAGGAGAAAGAGAGTTTTGAAAAAGAGAAAGAGGAATTTAACAAGAAAATTGACGAGAAGATAGAAAAACAGAAAAAAGGGAAGAAGGAGATTGTAGAGGAGTATTTTGAGAAGATTCTTGCATTATCAGAATATCCTACTAACTTCCCTCATAAATTTGATCTTGGATATAAAGCAGAGGAAAAGATGCTCGTTATTGAATATGTTCTTCCTGAGTACGAAGTTATTCCCAAATATCAAAGAGAAGAATATAAGAGAACAACAGGAGAAAGGAAGAAAGTACCTCTTTCAGAATCTGCAAGAGAAAAGTTATATAACGAAGTTCTTTATTCTCTACCATTAAGAACACTACACGAGATATTTGAAAATGATAAATATGAGAATATAGATAGTGTTGTGTTTAATGGTTGGGTAGACACTCTTGATAAAGCAAAGGGAAAGAAAAAGCATATATGTATATTAACAGTTCATGCAAAGAAGGAAGACTTTGCAGAGATTGATTTAAGAAAAGTAGAACCAAGAGCTTGCTTCAACGGACTGAAAGGTGTTGGTAGTAGCAAATTAAGTAGTCTTGCTCCTGTTGCTCCAATTTTAAAACTTAATAAAGAGGATAAGAGGTTTATTAGTGCTGAAGAGGTCTTAAATGATGTTGATAGCTCTGTTAATATTGCCTCTATGGATTGGGAAGACTTTGAACATCTTGTAAGAGAAGTTTTTGAACAGGAGTTTGCAAAATCAGGGATGGAGGTTAAGGTAACTCAGTCAAGTAGAGATTTGGGTGTTGATGCTGTAGCTTTTGATCCAGATCCTTTTAGAGGAGGGAAAATTATTATTCAAGCTAAGCGATATACAAATACTGTGAAGGTAGAGTCTGTCAGAGCCTTGTATGGCATTATGCAGGATGAAGGTGCTATGAAGGGTATTATTGTTACTACATCTGATTATGGTCCCGATGCTTATAAATTTGCACAGGGTAAGCCAATTACTTTGATAAATGGGAATAACCTGTTGTCAATGTTAGAGAAGTATGGGCATAAAGCAAGGATAGATATAAAAGAAGCTAAGAAACTTTTACAGGAGTAACGGCTATCGGTTCTTAAAAGTGTACAATATCCTGTGCTTTAATTAGGGAGTTTTCTTTATCTTGGATCATCTCTCTACAAGACATTAAAATTTCTTTAACCTCTTTAGCATTTGGTTTATTGCTCAGTCTTTCCATTACTTCTTTTAGTAACTTCTCATCAGGAATCCAGAGAGTTAGCTCAAAACTTAGTTGATTCAAAGATTTATACCTTATATATTTATCATTTTTGTCTTCACCTTCCTTCTTTGTTATCCATGTAGCAAATAATTCAGCAATCTTAGAAGATTGCTCTTTCCTAAGATATAGGTTTTTGTAATCTTCTAAATTCTTGTCGTACTGGTTTCTGACTGAGCTTTCTAATTCTGCCTTTATCCAGAGGATAAATAGAAACTGCAACAGAGAAATAACTAGCAATATTATATCCATAAAAAATAAATAATAAGTTAATTTCAATATTATATAATAATTGTAAAACTAAATTGTCATGAGAGAATTGTTGGTAAAACCTAATTGACAGAATATTTTTGCTGATATATAATCCAGTATTAAATCCTCCTTATGGCCTCGGCGATATGGAGTCAACGGGGGCTTCGGCCCCTTGTTTTTTATTTCACTAAAAAGAGATGAATAGAGTTAAAGTATTCATAGATAACAGTAATGTTTACAAATGTCTTTTAGAACAGAGCATTGTAGATCCTAAGTGGAAAAAACAATATGATCCGTTATTTTTATCTCAAATACTTGTAGGGGATAGGGACTTGGTAGGGGTAAATTTCTACTGTACAAATCCGCCCCCTTCTCTGAGAAAGGCTAATCCAAAGGCATTTGCTTCTCAGGAAAGTTACTATAGCAGAGTAGAAAATTTAGAAAAGGTAATTATACATTTTGGCAATCTTACAACTAATGACGGTAAGTATTTTGAAAAGAATCTTGATACACAGATGGTCGTAGATATTATGGAAGGAGCTTATCAAGATCATTTTGATACACTAATTCTAGTCTCTAGTGATGGAGACTTTGAGAGTACGATAAGAAAAGTGAAAGAGATAGGTAAGAGAGTTGAGATTCTTTTCTTTAGGGGGCATGTTTCGCAAAATTTGAAAAAAGTCAGCGATGTTAATAGGAGAGCAAGAAGGTCGTATTTCAAGCAATTATAAAAGTCTTGTTCTGAGAGAAATTGAAGTTTTAAGTTCCAAGCTATCCAACACATTCCACCATTAGAATAGTTATTGAACAGTTGATTTATGTTTTGGGATGAACTTATCATTGGAATAGCAGTCACGATTATTGGAGGAGTAGTAACTCCTTTAATTCTTTGGGGTATTAAAAAATTAAAAAGATCTAAAAAGGTGAAAGAAAATTTAATTTTAAATCACGAAATTAGTTCAAAAAAATTACCTAAAAACATTGAGAAAAAAAGTTCTAAAGATGATTCAATGGAATTGTTGGAAAAGTTTAAGGTAAACCCAAGGGCAATTATTGATTCTGTGTATGCAGTTGCGCCGTTCTTGAGAACTGAAAAAGAGGCATCTTTCAAAGGGGTAAATGTTAAGTGGAAATTATCGTTCGTATCTGTTCTTAGAAATTCTTCTGATAAAGTTAGGTTAGCATTTGTTTGGGATGATTCATATCCTTGGGTATATTTTGACTCTTATATTACTGAATATCCTGAATTGAAAATCATTAACGAGGGAACTCAAGTTTTAGTTAAGGGGGAAATTAACAAGGTTGATGGACATAATATTGAATTAGAGAATGTTCGGCTCAAATTTTGATAGTTTGAGAATATATCAAACTATCCAAGTCTTGATGAAATTCCCATATAATAAATAATGACTAAACAAGAAAAACTTTCTATTGTTTTTGATGAGATATTTCATTTAAATGTTTGTGGGGAAGATAAAGAAAAAGTTAGGCGAGATATTTCCAAAACAAATATAGATTCCGAAATTATGATTATTGCAGAAGCTATGGCTCCTGAACAAGTGAGACTCTCGGGAGTAAATTATTTTTACAAAGATGGAAGAATAGGAAATACAGGAAAATCTTTAGAAAAGTTTTTAAATAAATTTAACTATACTGTTTGTACAGATAAACCGAATTGTATATATCACACAGAAATAGTACATAACTTCCCTGGATATGAAATAAAAAATGGAAAGAAAAGTATTAAAAGACCAAGTAAAGAAGAAATACGAGTATCAATTAAAAGTAATATCTTAAAAAAAGAGATAGCTATTATTAAACCTAAGTTAATACTTTTAATGGGAGATACAGCATATAAATCATTTTATAAGTACTTTCTGGATATACAATCTTACAATAATCTTACAAAAGAAATAGATTATATTTCTAAGACTAAGAAGTTTAAGAGACATCAAAATATCCCTGTAATACCAATACAGCATAGTTCTGGTGCTAATCCAAGATTTCAAGAAATGTTTAAAAACACAGAATTGATAGATTTCATAAACGAAATTCTTAATAACCCAATGGATCTTAAACTTTTGAAAGTAGCTATAAAGAATTCTTGGTGTAAAGATACTGTTTGTCCATCTGTTACGGAAATGTGGAATAGGTCAAATAAAACAATTGGTCAATGTGCTGTAACTGCACTGCTAGTATATAAATATCTAGGAGGAAAGATATACAAAGGAGATATTTTAGAAAAAGGATATTCTCATTATTGGAATGTTCTTCCAAATGGTAAAAAAGTTGATTTAACGAAATCACAATTTGGTTATGAAATGGTCATTCTTAATAATATTAAAGAAAAGAAACCCGAAGAAATGCTAAAAGATGAAGAGCTATTAAATAGATATAAAATCCTTGAAAGGCAGGTTGGTTTCCAATTGAAAAATTTAAAGAAAGTAATATAAAGAAATATTGTTTTTAAGTTCCATGCATTTCAATATCGTCCACCATTACGTATTCAAGATCTTCCTTATTCTATCTACTGCTAAAGACATATTTCTTCTACCTTGTCCTACAGGATAATATGTAGGATATATCTCATACCCATTTAATATTTCTTTCTGGTCATCAACATAGTCACTAACAGAAATACTTCTATCCAAAAGAATAGATGATACCTGATTACCAAATGTAACTATCTTTTTAGGATTAACAATGTCAATTTCTTTATACATTAAATCTAAATATTCTTTGAAAACAGAATTGTTAAGAGGTCTTGCATCAATTTGAGTACATTTTGCAAGATTAGTTATAAATACAGAATGATTTTCTATATCTGTATATACATCGTTAGCAAATTCATAGTCCCATTCCTCAGATTTTAAAGTCTTTATTTTTAAATATATATCTGATTGTAATAATCCAATATCCCTATAAATATCCCATACTTGTTTTGTACCAATCCAAGGAGCTCTTAATCCTCTCCAAGAACAGGTACTAGAAATATTCCTACCTGTAGGATTCATAAAGATAAACATTATTTCAGGATCATTTATACAACCAGCTCCGTATATTGAAGAAAGAGTAGGGTCTCCATATTTTAATTGTAGTTTATCGTACTCCTTATGTAATTGAATAACTTGTTGCATAGATTAGAAATTATACTCTAAACAGATTCTGCTTTTAAGTTCGATGCACTTTAATATCGTCCACCATTAGATTCCTCCAAACAACTTTTGCATATCCTCATCATTCAAATTCCTTATATTGTTAATAATAGACTTCTCCCCCTCTTTCAAAATTACTACATCTCCATTGAAATCTATATATTTAAAATTACTTTTATTATGAGAAACTTTGGGAGTAATCTCAATGTTTCTAAAGTTTTTAATCTTTTTTATTGAATCAGTGAAGGTCTTTTTTGAAATACCTAATAGATTCTTAATACCTTTTGATTTTTCACTTAATGATACGAACTGATGTAACTCCCATCTTTGTATATTAGGATATTGGGTAATTTCTTCATAGATATTATTCAAATCATCAATATTATTCTTATGAACTACAGTATTAATAGTTATTTTAAAATCATTATTATTAAGAATCTTCAGGATAGTTTTAGTTTGTTTTAAAATATCTTCCCAGTTAGTTCTAAATTCTTCTGCAACTTTCTGAGAACTTCCATCAAAAGGAATTCCAATTAAGGAAATCTTTTTAGCCATTTGAGCTTTGATAAATTTGTCGCTAAATTCTTTCCTCAAGAGTGGAATTCCTGTTGTATCCAGATGAATATTGAAATCAAGAGAGAAGAATATATTTATAATATCAAGAATATCTTCTCTAATTAGAGGGTCTCCACCACTTAGAGTTATCCCCAAGTATCCTGTGTTTTTAAGAGTAGAAGCTAATTTGGAAATTTCCTCTAGAGTTAGTTCTTTCCCCTCTCTTTTATCTAGATAACAGCCGTTACAGTTACCAAAGCAGTTCCCTGAAACTAGAAAACAGATTTTCTTCATAGCTAAAGATTATATATTAAAACAATCTTACTTTTAAGTTATATGTATCTCAATCCTTTCCACCATTAGTATTATAGAAGTTTCATTGCTGCGTCATATTTATCTTGTATTAACTCTTTCCCAATTGATGTCAACTTGTTATAACTCCTCTTTAATTTCTCTTTAACAAAGGTATTTGCATCTTCTGTTTCCAGACCTCTTACAATAATAGCAAGGTAAAAAAGAGAAGAGATAGTATTAAAATGAGACATAGCATCAGCATCTGCTACACACTCAGCTTCAATACTTTCTCTAGGAATATCTTTACTACCCCTATGCGCATAAATACAATGTTTAACTTTCGCTATCCTCTCTTTAGGGTAGTTATGTTTCTTTAAAAACTCTTCTGCATATTTCTGGCCAATAACATGATGTCTTTCATAAGCTCCTTTAATACTAGCAATATCATGTAACCAAGCTGATACAAGAACTATTTCCCTATCAGCATTTCTCATAGTAGCTAATTGTCCTGCAAACATAACAACGGATTTAAAATGATGATTATAAGCATTCATACCAAAAGGATTAGTTTTCTTTTTACACTCTCTTAGAACATATTCTTGTGCTTGTTTTACAATATCATTCATATCTAAAGATTATATATTAAAACAATCTTACTTTTAAGTTCTGTGCACTTTAGTATCGTCCACCAATATATTTAATCTCCTGAATTCTATTCGGTTGTTTGTATACAGTATATTCCAATCGGTTCCAATATCTACCTTAAATTCAAACCTTGGTATATTCTCCTCTACTCTCATATTATCTATCCTTACTCCATTTGGAATTATACTAAATACCGATTGAGTTATTTTTAATTGATCACCATCTTTCAATACCATAGCCATATGGGTATATGAACCTTCTTTGTTTTTCAAAAGTAATAGATCTAGATTAGAAAGAGAGTCTAAATCGGTAATAATAGTACTTGCAGTTCCAGAGAAAATTTCCACAGATGCTCTAGAAGCTCCTGTTCTATCTTCTTCTTGCCATGCCAAAGATTTTATAAATTGGTCTTCCATATTGATAGATTTAAAACCTTCAAGTAGGACATTGTATATATACCCAGAGCAATCTATACCGAGACCAAAGAGCTTCATAGATTCTCGTATACCATCGGGAGAAGCATTCTGTATATTAAAATCTCTAACTTTAGATATTTCTAAAAACGCAGACTTTAATTCTTCTGGTGTTCCTTTCCCTCTATACCAACCATACTTGCTTTTGTTCCCTTTATATAATTTATGTACTTCTTTAATTCTTTCTTCATCTATACCAGATTGTTTCATTAGAGAAAGAAACTCTTGTTCTACAAAGTTTATTGCATATGGACATGATATCTTTTGGTTTGATATATCTAAATTAAGATATCTATCAATATTCTCTCTAACATATTTATTTAGTTTTTCTTTTTGAATCATAGTTTAAAGTATATCATCTCAAGTTTCCTGTTTATAGATTGAATTAAGTATTAGATTTAATCTTTATATTTAAATCTTCTCCCTTGAGAAAGA
>JAQWFF010000028.1 GCA_028704525.1 Candidatus Dojkabacteria bacterium
AAACTATGGCGTACCTGGCCGGATTCGAACCGACAACCTACTGCTTAGAAGGCAATTGCTCTATCCTATTGAGCTACAGGTACATAACGAGCAATTTTATCAAGAAATGGCTTTAAAAGAAAGATTACTATAAATCTTGAATCTCAACTATTATCCCACCCTGTCTCTTAGGAAAGAAAGGATACTTTGCAAGGAAGTTCTTAGGATAGAAACTTGCGGTTGATTCCTTATCTGAAAAGCTCAAGCTCTTTATATATTCTAATCCCTCATCCCACTTATCCCCCTTTAATTCGTTCGCAATAGCCTCTTTGTTTACATTAGGCATAACATTCCCTTTCGCAATAAGTTTAATCTTTATACTATCTTTTGTATTCTCTATTATAGAAAGAGTTTTCTCTATAGTATCACTTAGCGTTAATTCTAAATTATCTTCACTATCAAAGAGGTTTTGTGTTACAGCCTCTTCTGTTAACAATGTTGTTATCCCTTCGTCTAATCCGTCAACAAAGTAGTATGTTGCAGAACAAGAAACCTTAACAGAAAGATCAACATCCCCTGCTGCTGCTCCTACAGCAACACTAGTTTTTACACTATCTTTAACAATATCGCACTTTACAGAATCTCCTATTACCTCCCAGTTCTCCCCCTTCTCCTCTAGCTCTCCCCTTGCTTCTTCAATAGCAGTTTCCTTAAGAGAATCTGTCCCAGAATCAATATCTCTTTGGGCAAGTACTGTGTATTCTTGCTTAGAACCGCCTGTAAATGCACTGCCATTTAAACCAAATAGTTCGGTACTTTGGTATCCTTGGACTGTAAAGAATTGATTACTCTCGATGTTATACTCAGAACCTAGCTCTACGGCACGTACGCTTGCTTCAACAGGGACACCGTTACAATTTATAGAAACAGCGCTATCTAACGAGTATGATTTCCCAGACGTTGTCACTACATGACCAGAATTAAGATTAATGGGAGATACTTCTACACAAGAAGCTTTTACAAATGTTAGATTAACTTTCCCTGTAGCTTTATCTCCTTTGTATGCTTTGCCTGTGGCTTTTATACTTGAGGACCTATCTTTCTCAACAGAATCTGTTTTAATAGGGATTTTTAATGTTTCAAAATCTATCTCTGTTATATTAGAATCCCCAGTAAAGGTCTCTTCTATAGAAACTTCTTTTGCTTCTACATATATCGCTACTTTAACAAAGGGGACTGTTTGTATATATATAACAACAGAGATTATTGCTACTAAAACAAGAGAGATTATAATAATAGGGAGAAGTTTTTTAAATTTAGATGTATTACTAGAAGTTTCTCCCTTCTTAAATGGCCATAGCTTTTTAATATCAAAATTCTTAAATGGATTAAATTTTGGTTTGGGATTTTTTATATTTGTAACCTTCTCTTTTTTTACATCTTCTACAGGAAGTTCATCAATTAATATCTCTGGCTCTTTATTCTCGGTTGGGATATCTTGATCTAGTGATAATAATATCCCATCTTCTTCAACAGGGCCATCTTTCCTTTTATTTGCTATCTCTTCCCTACTCTTCTGTATAGCTTCATTTATCTTTCTCTCAAACCCAGATTCAGTACTCTCTGGCTCTACTTCCTCTTTTGGTTCTTCCTTTTTAATAGTTTTGGGCTCTAGTCTCTGATTCTTTTTCTTTTGAGCTTCTTCCCAAAGCTCTTCTGTTGGACCACTTGGAGAATCGGTTGTAACAAGCCCTGCAATTGACGAATTCCTAACACCTGTAGGATTCTTAATTATTTGAGCAACAAGGAGTTTATTCTCATCGTCTGCTGTTTCTAGAAGCACAGAGAGGTTTATTGGGCTTATTAATATGTCACTCTCTTCTGCAAATGTTAGTATAACCCTCTCGCTTTCAGCTTCGAGTATTCCACTAACTATATCTGTTAGCTCATCTTCTTTGTTTACAATTATTTTTGTATTTTTTATTTTTTCTTCCATCTATATTATTACATTCTTATTTTTACCCATTTCACACTCATATGCAAATTTTGTTAAAGATGCCGGTGTGATATCAAAAATATGTTTTAACGAACCACTACTATCGAGGATATTATCCAACTTATCTGGTTTAAAGTATTCTATCTTTGGAACGACAGGGAAAGGCAGGTATTTTTTCCAAGGAAATTCCAACATAACCTCTTTAATCTCTGGAAGTAGTGAACCACCACCACATAAATATATCTGAGGAGGAAAGGACTCTATATCATCACATGAGCTTAATGCCGTTTTTAATGTTCTTAACCAAAGTTTTGCAACAGGATATACAATTTTCTGTACTATTCCTGATAATTCTCTCGTTAGTTCTTTCTCTGAATATTTAATTTTTCTCTGCTCTGCAAACCTATATTCCAAATCGAGTATTTTTGCGATCTCTTTTGTAAAAGTTCGCCCTCCGAATGCAAACATTTTTGTTTCAACTACATTCCCTCTGTCTACTATCGCGATATCGGTTGTTCCTCCTCCTATATCTATGAATATCGCTGAGAATTCTCTGTTAGATGATCCACTATATGCCCTAGCAACTGAAAAAGGTTGAGATACTATCCCAAGAACATTCAAATCCAAATCAGAGGCAACCTTTCTTAAGGCTTCGACATATGTTTTTGGTGCAAAAGATGCATAGAAGTGTAGTTTTACATCTCTCCCTTTATATCCGACTAACGAATCAACAGGCATACCTCCTATTTCTAATCCGGTGGGTGTTATATGAAGTATCTCTATATCTTCGTTTCTTAGCCCTGTCCTTTGTCCTAAATCCTCTTTGCCACTTGTCTCTATCTTTGCCTTTATTTGATTAATTATATTATTTTGTTCTTTTTGGGTAACTTCTTTCTCGTAATTTTCTTCTCTTTGATAGTTAACCACTATAGATACGCCTTGAATATACTCTCCTGCTATTCCCATAACAACGTTCTTTGGGAGCTCTTCCTGGGGGAGCTTTGATGTTATATCGGAGAATGCAAGTCTACAATTCTCAAGAACTATATCAAGATTCATGATGATTCCACTTTTCATAGCACTTTGTTGTTGTTCTATTCTAGAAATCTTCTTAATTTCTATCCCAACATTTGTCATTGAGAAGAGAATAGATTTGAGTTTTTCAGTCCCGATATCAAGAGCCACAATATTACTTCTTCCATCAAGAAGATTCTGTTTGTTTTTTTTGAAAAAAGGCAGGTTGAACATATACAAAGTATAGCATATTTAATATCTATTTCTAGATTTTAGATGATTGCTGTAAGGATGATTGGTTCTCTTTCAGTTTTCTTGTATATAAGCTTAGAAAGTTCTTTCTCTATCCTTTCTCTAAGCTGTTCTTCTTTGAACATTTTTGTCTTGCTTGATTCTCTGCTCCATTCTCTGTGGATATCGTATACAAGATTCTCTATCTCTTGTAGAAGCTTTTTAGATCCTTTCATATATACAAACCCTCTTGATATAAATTTGGGTCTTCCTATTATTTGTTTGTTTTTAGAACTCATATTTAATACAACTGTGAACATACCATACTCAGAGAGTTGTTTTCTATCCTTAAGTACAATATCACCGATGTCACCTACTCCTAGGCCATCTATAAGGATTGGTTTTGATTCTATCTTTTTCCCTTTTGTCCAAGAGTATCCATTAAATTCCCAGACCTGTCCATCGTCTGTTAGGAATATATTATTTTCATTTACGCCCCATTTTATGAAGTTTTGTTTGTTAAAATATCTAAAGGTTAATGGGCCATGTACAGGCATAATACTTTTAGGTTGTATTAAATCAAACATCATTTTCATATCATCCTGATTCCCGTGTCCTGTCGAATGTATTTTCAATTCTTGACTATCTTTTACTAAATCAGCACCAAGAGCTATTAATCTGTCTGTCATCCTTTCTATACTGCTTATGTTTTCAGGGATTTCTGAGGAGGACATAATTATTACATCACCCTTTTTAATCTTAATATTCTTATGCTCATTAAGGGATATCCTATTTAGTGCTGCAAATCTCTCGGCTTGGCTTCCTGTACATAGAAGAAGAAGCTCTCTATCAGGATATTTCCCTATGTTTCTTTCTCTAACAAGTAATTTATCTTCAAATTTTATATACCCCTTTTTTCTTGCTATATCTATTGATAGTTCTAGACTTTTCCCAGAGAGAACAATCTTTCTATTTGTTTTCTTGGCAACCTCTATTAAAGAGTATAACCTTGTTATCAAAGAAGAAAATGCAGCAACTATAACCCTCCCCTTCTGTTTTGATATTAATTCTGTGAGATTATTAAATATCTCTGTTTCAGAAGGTGCTTTTCCTGGATTAGAGGCGTTGGTACTCTCCATTAATGCAAGGTCTATATGTCCTCTTAATTTTCTTAAAGTATCATAATCTGTTTGAGGTTCATTTGCAGGGGACATATCAATTTTGTAGTCTCCAGAGAAGAATATATTTCCTTTCCTTGATTCTAAAAAGATTGAGAATGCATCTGGAATACTATGATTAATACCTATAAAAGAAGCTCTAAAATTATTCCCTATATTGACTGTCGATTGTCTGTCTACACTTATAATCTTAACCTTCTTCTCCATTTTATACTCTCTCATTTTGGCTTCTATTAATGCCTTGGCAAAACCACCAGCATATACTGGGGGGTAATCAAGGTCTGGAAGTATCCATTTTAATGCACCTGTATGGTCTAAGTGACCGTGTGTTATTAATATGGCCTTAACCTTATGTTTATTTTTCTTTAGATATGCGCTATTTGGAATAAGGTAGTCTATTCCGTACATTTCTTGTCCGGGAAAAGAGTATCCTGCATCTATAATGATTATTTCATCTCCAAGCTCTACAAAATTACAATTTCTTCCAATTTCAGTAGTTCCAGAAAGAGTGCATAACCTAAGTAAATCGTTTCTATTTTCTTTCATGGCTCACATTATATCATATATGATAATATTTGATATAATAATAAAGCCTTTACTACAATACTACTTATATTTATATGGATATACCTAAAGCATATAATTCAGATGAGTTGGAGATATATAAGCTCTGGGAAGATTCAGAGGCTTTTAAACCAAATCATAGTAATTCAAAAGAGACATTCACGATAACTCTTCCACCCCCAAATGCCAATGGAAATCTACATCTTGGCCATATGTGTGGATATTCTTTCCATGATTGTATTGCAAGATATATGAGAATGAGTGGACATCCAACTCTTCTAGTCCCGGGGAAAGACCATGCTGGTATACAAACAGAAGCAGCTTTTACAAAATATCTTAAAGAGAAGGGAGAATCCAAACAATCTTTAGGAAGAGAGGAGTTTTTTAAACAGTGTTATGACTTTTGTATGAGTAATGCCGAGAATGCAAGGAATCAGGAAAAGAGAATCGGTCTATCAGCAGATTATGACAGAGAATTTTTCACTTTAGATCCTAACCTTACAAAGCTTGTATATGATACTTTCTATAAAATGTTTGATGAAGGTCTTGTATATAGAGATAAAAGAATTGTTAATCAATGCCCTAATTGTGGTACAGCATTGGCAGATATAGACACAGAGCACGAAGAAAGAAGAGGTATATTTGCATACATTGTATATCCTTTCCCAAATAGCAAGGAAGGGATAACAGTTGCCACTACTAGATCAGAGACGATGCTTGGGGATAGTGCTGTTGCAGTTAATCCCAAAGACGAGAGATATAAAGATATGATTGGAAAGAAAGTTGTCCTCCCAATAGCAGAGAGAGAGATACCAATAATTGGTGATGAAGATGTTGATATGGAATTAGGTACAGGTGCAGTTAAAGTTACTCCTGCTCACTCACCTGTAGATTTTGAGATTGGTAAAAAACATAATCTTGAGATTATTAATGTCATAGATGAAGCAGGAAAAATGGTTGGTGATATCCCAGAGAGATTTAAGGGAATGACTACGATAGATTGCTCAAAGGCACTGTGTAAGGAATTGGAAGATATGGGGTTGTTAAAAAATATAGAGAATATAAAACACGAGGTTGTAATATGTGAGAGGTGTAAAACAGCAATAGAGCCAATAATCTCTAACCAATGGTATGTTAATGTAAAACCACTTGCAGATAAAGCGCTAGAAGCACTGAGAAACAACGAGATTAAGGTATTTCCAGATGGTCAAAAGAAAGCGTTGGAATTCTTCTATGAAAATATTCAACCTTGGTGTATATCTAGACAGCTATGGTGGGGGCAGAGGATACCTGTTTGGTATAGTGGAGGTAAAAAACTATACGATTGGTTAAATGAGCATAAAGATAAAACAGTAAATGATTACAATGGACAAGTAAATGGTACAGGAGAAATATATCGTGGAGAAGAAAAACCGGAATCAAAAAACGGAGAGGTCTGGGAGCCGGAGGAGGATGTTTTTGATACATGGTTTAGCTCTGGTCAACTTCCATATACAACGCTTGGAGGCTTAGAAGGAGATGATTTTAAGAAATACTACCCTACCCAAGTTATGATACATGCAAGAGATATTCTGTTTTGGTGGTCTGCAAGAATGATTATGTTTGGTTTGTATACAACAGGGAAGGTCCCATATTCCACAATCTTTCTTACAGGTATGATTTTGGCATCAGATGGTTCTAAGATGTCTAAATCAAAAGGTAATGGTATTGAACCATCGGAGGTATTTGAAAAATATGGTGCAGATGCTCTTCGTCTTTGGTACTACTCTGATGCTCTCCCTGGCTCTAATGCGCCAATAAGAGAGGAGAAGATTAAGGGGAATAGAAATTTTGTGAATAAGATATGGAATGCAAGTAGATTTATACTAATGAATATAGATAGTTCTGAAATAGAGAAGATTAATCAGTATGAAATTAAAGAAACAGATAGGATTCTTTTAACAAAAGAACATGTTAAAAGAGTAAGTAACTATATTGAGAAATTTCAGTTTAATCTAGGAGCAGAGTATATTAGAGAGTTCTTTTGGCATGAAGTATGTGATAAATGGATAGAGGATATTAAGAAAGAGATAAAAGACAAAGATATAGGAAGTGAAATTAGAATAGAGAAACTATCAGAACTACTTTGGATATTGAAAGAAAATCTAAAGATAATGCATCCGTTTGTACCGTTTATAACAGAAGCTGTATGGCAAGAATTGGTTAAATTAAATCTATCTCATGGGATTCTAATGTATGAAAAGATATGACAGAGGAAACTATGAGTGATGAAAACTACGAAAGTTCCCCCTGTCATTAGAGAATGGATCACCTCCTTTCAGAGAGTATTGTTGTTAAACAACATATTTCCATTCTCCTTTCTATTAGTGGCAAATCTTGCCATTTGTTTTGCCACAAGGCTTTTGTTTCTCTTTCTCTTGCTCTCTTTTTTCTTTGCTTGTACCTGTGTGACTCTTCATGAGCCCTCCCTGAAAGTGTATTAGAGAAGAGAAATCTCTAATCAAATGTAACACGATATATACCCTTTGTAAATCCTTGTATTAAGGATATAATATGACCATGGATAAAAAGAATATATATATAACAACTACACTCCCCTATGTTAATGCAGAACCTCATATTGGTCATGCATTAGAATTTGTTCAGGCAGATGCACTGTCTAGATATTTTAGAGACAAATTAGGGAAAGAGAATGTCTTTTTTAATGTTGGAACAGATGAACATGGACAGAAGATATTTAATAAAGCAAAAGAGGAAGGTTTAGAAATACAGGCATTTATAGACAAATATGCACAGAGATTCAAGGATTTTTGTAAATTGTTCTTTGTAGAGTATGACAATTTCTATAGAACATCAGATAAATCACATCATATTGCAGCACAAAAATTTTGGGATAAATGTCTAGAAAAGGGAGATATATACAAGAAAAAATACTCTGGGAAGTATTGTGTGGGTTGTGAGAGATATATCACAGAAAAAGAGCTAGTAGATGGTAAATGCCCAGATCATGGAACCATTCCGGAAGATAGGGAAGAGGAAAACTATTTCTTTAAATTAAGCAATTATAGAGAACCGCTTTTAAAATGGTTAGATGAAGACAAAGATTTCTTAAAACCAGAATCAAAAAGAGATGAATTAAGAAGGATATTGAGTGAGTTAGAAGACATTAGCATATCAAGACTCAGGGAGAATCTCCCTTGGGGTATAGATGTTCCAAACGACCCAGAACAGGTCTTCTACGTATGGTTTGATGCACTAACAAACTATGTAAATGTAATAGGATTTGGAAGTGATGAGGAGAAACTTTCTAAATGGTGGCCTGGGATACAATTGTGTGGTCCAGATAATTTGAGGTTTCAAGGTGCTATATGGCAAGGAATGTTAAAATCTGTTGGATTAGAGAATACAGATAAGTTATTGGTACACGGGATGGTTCTAGGCCCAGATGGAAGAAAGATGTCTAAAACAATTGGGAATATCATTTCTCCATTTGAACAGGAACAGAAATATGGGGCTGAAATAGTTAGGTTCTATCTCCTAACGGGAATAACTACATATGGAGATTGTGCATATAAAGAGGACGATCTGGTTAATATGTATAACTCA
>JAQWFF010000029.1 GCA_028704525.1 Candidatus Dojkabacteria bacterium
AAATATACAAGACCACTAAAGAGGGTCTAAACAAATTAAAAGAGGACTTAAAGTATAGAGAAGATGTACTTAAGAAAAAAATAACAGATACCCTAGATGAAATGAGATCCCAGGGGGATTTATCTGAAAACGACGCATACTCTATGGCTGTAGAAGAATTTCATGTTAACGAGGAAAAAATTATTGAACTAAAAGACAAGATAAGAAATGCAGAAATTATAAAGGATAGGAGCAAGGGAAAGGTTGGAATAGGAGATACAGTATTACTAAAAGGTACCAAGAAGCTTAAATATCAAATCGTTAGCGAAGATGAAGCAAACCCTCTTGAGGGTAAAATATCATATAAATCACCTATAGGTCTTGCTGTAATGGATAAAAAGGTTGGATCAAAAATATCAATTGAGACTCCAAGTGGTAAAACAGAATACAAATTAGAAAGTATCAGCTAATTGTGAACTAAAGTCCCTTCTTTTAAAACATCCTCTATGTTTGGTCTTTGTACTAAATTACTTCCTCCACAGATAAAGAAAGATATGTCTTTTCTGGAACAAAACTGTGCACAATTTACATCAATTGGAATACTTTTATTCGCAATATGATTTTGACCATCATGTATATTAAAAAGTTTGAAATACTCTAACCATTTGATTTCTTTTATTGGATTTCCTACTCCAATATCAGGATCTTTATCATAAATATATTCCACATTTGATATCTTGTAGACAATATTTTCATCTATCATATCTGCAAATACAGCAGAGTCCATATCGGTGCTCCACCCAATCTTTAATCCTCCACTAACCAATGTACACTTTTCATTATGAAGTAAATATTCATATGCATCTCCTATCTTCTTAGGAAGGAAAATATTTGGATCTTCTAAATATCCAGCCAACATATTAGCATTTGTTTGAGTAACAGACATAGCTATATTGTGTAGAGAATTCTCGTCATCTATATCACCCTCTACCTTCTTCTGTATATTCCTAGAAAGCTCTCCACCTCCTGTCACAATTATTATCTTGTTATATTCATTAATAGCCCTTAAATACCATCCCTTAATTTTTTTAAAAAGCTCAACATTAACATTTAAAGCAGAATCATACATCACGGAACCTCCTACTTTTAAAACAATATTCTTTCCCATATTACAGTTTTAATATCAATGTTAAAGCTATAGCTACATATAGAAACGGTATTAGGTAGTCAACTAGACGCGTCTTCCCTGAGAATCTAACATTCCAAAGAGAGATTATGAGATAGAACGCCAATGAGGTTATTCCAGGTATAACAAATATGTTTAAATCATATACAACAAGTGTTATGAATGAAATAAACAATGCACTTAATAAAGCCATTATCATCTCATACCAACCCAGCTTATCATGTATTCTCAATATGAATATTAGAAGAGCAAGAGATGTTACAAAGACAAGAGCTAATACTAATAATTGCCCCAAACCAACCCTTACAAATATATTAATTAGTAAATATAAAATTGTTATACAAATTACATCATAAATTATCCTCGTAACATTGCCTATCTTATAAAGCTTATTCAAAGATGTTTTTACATTAAGGAATAGTACAAGAAACAGACACATTGATATTCCCAATACTACATGTCCAAGTAATAAGTGTTTATTAAAATAAAGAAATGCCAATATTGCAAGATAAAATATTGCTGGGAGTATGAAGTATTCAAAGAATCTTTCCTTCAAAGATATTCTAACTATAACATCGCTATATTTAGATATCTTCCTTCCTGAATATAATGAGAATGTCCTAATGAACCAAGTCTCTAGGAGAATTAAACCAAATACAGCTATCGGTATTAGTACTGTTAGTTGAGCACTTTCCGAAAGATAATTAAAAACCTCCGATATGAATAACAGAAGAAAAAGATATATTATGTCATTTTGTACTTTTAGTTTGTATTTTTCCACAAGGCAGTTTTATATATTTTTAAGTTATTATACCCGTAAACCCACTAAACACTGCAACAGATATTATTAACCACCATATACCGACAGTAAATAAATCTCCTGCCACCTCTTTGAGCATACCTTTCTTCCAATATACAAATATTTCTATACATATGAGTATGAATATAAAAGATACAAGAACAATACTTATTTTGTCTCCTAAGTCTGTACTTAAGAAAGAGATAATTGGTTTGACTCTCTCATCTTCATCAAGAAAATACTCTGATATATCAATCTCCGCTAAGTTCCCATTTACATCTGATGCCATTAAAACTACACCTGCAGATAGTTTCTCCTTTGGAATTGTTATTACTATTTCTTCTTGATTTTCATTTGTCACACTAAATGTTTCTTCTCCACTTACAACCTTTATATCTTTCCAATCTGATGATATTTCTAAAGAGAGTGTGAAGTTTTGTTCATCTTCTTGAATAGTAATACTTTCTTCCACAATTGTTGGAGGAGTAGAATCTACTGTAAATTTAACTGCTTCTGATTCAATTTTCTCACTTTCTACTTTTGCTTTAATTTCATGATCACCTTCCTCCCAATCTTTCTCACCCGATACCTCCCATGTACTTTCGCTAGACTGAGCTTCCCCATGCAAATCCTCTCCTTCATAAACTGATACTTTATATTCTCCAGTTATATTCTTTACACTTCCTGTTACAGAGGTAGATGGATCAGTAATAACAGCAGATCCTTTTGGAGATGTTATCATTATACTTTTTATTTCTCCCGTCTCATTCCCAACTGTTACAGTTCCAGAAGATGTTGAGGGTTTTGGAGATGTTATCTTTGTTACTCCAGCAACATCTTGAGTTAAATTCCCAAACATTTGTACTACAAGAGTAGTTCTTTTTCCCAAAAGTACACCTTCAACAACAGCAACCCCTATATCCTTGTAATTACCACTAACTATATTTGCTTTGTGTGTGGGACTTGCCATCCATGCTTCATGTACACCCTCTGCTGTACTAAAACCTTTTGCGAGATTTTCTCCAGCATAGACATAGTTATATCCAGCTCCCCTTATAAACTGCCATGGTGTCTCTCCATTCGGACCGTAGTGATCCCAATACTGTTCTTCAAACATATTATTTGCTTTTGCTAATGCAGCAGATGATAGTCTAGAATCTACCTTAAGAGTATTTAATCCCATTGACGCTCTCTGTTTGTTTGTTAAATTAATGATATTTGTGGGAGTAATTGTGCTAGCACTCACCTGACTTATTCCTAGGAATCCTCCAAATGTATTAACAAAAACAAGTATTACTGAATATAAAAGTACAGTTATTCTCCTAAGTAGATATGGTTTGTATTTGTTTTCTTTTCTTGGAATAAAAAAGTTTTTAAGCATAATCGGGCAATATAAGTAATATCTTTCTCTAGTTTAAGACATTTTGTTTAATTAGTAAATAAAAGGGACCTTTTTGAGATCCCTTTTAATTTCTTATCAGCAAAGAATTGCCGGCAGTGCTTTACTTAACAGCTGCTTTCAATGCTTTCCCAGGTTTGAATGCTGGAACTTTGCTTGCTGGTAACTGAATCTTAGCAAGAGTCTTAGGATTGATTCCTGTTCTTGCTGCTCTATTTCTTACTTCAAATTTACCGAAGCCTGTTAGCAATACTGGTTCTCCTCTCTTAAGAGCTCCACTGATTGCTTCTAGAACTGCTTCTAGTGCATCATTTGCCTGTCTCTTGGTTAAACCTGTCTTTGCTATTTTCTCTACTAAATCTTTCTTTAACATTATAGTGTGACCTCCTTTCTTAAGTGATATATGCTTAGGGCTTTATAAAAAGCTTTTGTGCATATCCATCTTTAAAATATGCGATATTGGAAGAATCGTCAAGCAGTTGTTTTATTATGGGATATACTGCATTATGTTCAAAAACTTTATCACAAAGCCCTTTTTATATGATGAAAGTTTGTAAACATTAAATATCCCCATATACCAATATTTTTAATGAAAATCATACCACGAATGCCGTTAAATCAACATTTTCGCTTTTTATACAATAGTTTCATAACCCCAATGTTTTACAAACGCTTATTGGATGAGAAATAAACAAAAAGGGAAGGCTTTTTACACCTTCCCCTATAGCAATTATTACTAGAAGATAGTCATTTTTAAGCTATTTTGCTACTTCTACAGCTCTAGTTTCTCTAATTACAGAGACTTCCACATTACCAGGATAGCTTTGTGTTTTTTCAATATTCTCTGCAATTTTCTTTGCCATAACTATTGCCTCATCATCTGAGACAACGGTTGGTTTTACGACTACCCTTAATTCTCTTCCTGCTCTAATTGCAAATACTTCCTCAATCTTATCCCCACCTACTTCCTTTGCTGCATTTTCAATCCCTTCAATTCTTTGAATATATTGCTCATAACTGTCCTTTCTTGCTCCAGGTCTTGCCCCAGATATTGCATCCGCAAGATATATAACTACTGCCTCCGATGTTTGTGGTTCTATATCCATGTGATGTGCTTCAATTGCATTAACAAGCTTTTCATCTAAACAATATTTTCTTGCGACTTGACCAGATATATGATGATGTGGGCTATCAATTCTATGTGTTAAAACCTTCCCAACATCGTGTAAAAGTGCAGCTTTCTTTACTAAATCAACATCTGCTCCTATCTCAGCTGCGAGAACCTCTGCAATTCTAATTACCTCTATAGTATGGGACATTAAAGATTGTCCATAACTGGTCCTATACTTCATTTTCCCGATTAGCTTTAAAAGACCAACATCAATATCTGGCCATCCCGCTTCTTCTGCTAATATCTGACCATTCTTTTTAATCTCTTGTGATATCTCATTCTTTGCTTTTCTAACACATTCCTCAATTGCACCTGGATGGATTCTTCCATCGCCAATTAATTTTTTCATAGCTACAAATGCTATCTCTCTCCTTAGAGGATCAAAAGAAGAAAGAGCAATCGTGTTAGGAGATTCGTCAACAATAACGTCAACTCCTGTCATCTGTTCAAATGCTCTAATATTTCTACCCTCTTTACCAATAACTCGTCCTTTAACCTTTTCGTCCTCAACTTTTATAGAAGTTGTGGTGGTTTCTCCTACATAGTCTGTCGCGACTCTTTGCATAGATTCTACAAGAATCTTTTGTGCACTCTCCTCTGCAACAGCCTCAACATTCTTTTCTGCCTGTCTTATTCTTTTTGCTTCATACGATTTCAAATCCTCCTCTATCTCCTTCATCAATTTTTCCTTTGCTTCTTCTCTGGATAAACCAGAAATTTTTTCCAACTCCGTTTTTAATTGAACTCTGGTATTCTCAATTCTCTTGCTTGTCTCTTTAATTTGTTTTTCAAAGACCTCTAAATCAGCACTTTTACCATCTAGAATCCTTGATCTTTTATTTAAAGTCTTTTCTCTCTCAATTAAAATCTCCTCATGCTCAGAACTCTCCCTCTTGAGCTCCATCAATCTTTTCTCCTCTCTCTCTTTCAAATTTGAAACCTCATTCTCAGCTTCTTCAAATTTTTTACTTAGTAACTTCTTTGCCGCTTCCTCGATATCCTTCTCTGGAATATTTTTAACATTCACCCATTTAAAAGCATATCTCAAAAGGACAACTACGATAGCTGCCGTTACCACAACAGCCACCAACACAAATAAAATAGTGTCCATTATCAAAAAATAATAAATTAACAAGCCCTTTTATTTAAACCACTTTTTGGAAACTCACAGCCGATGGGCTGTACCTATTTTTTAATGAATATTTTTCAAAAATCATAATAAATATCAAAAACGTTATATCAAAAAAGCGTTCAATAATCGGACTCCTACAATGATATCATTTTTTGTTTAAATCCTCAATTACGAAACCCACTTTTTTACATCTGTCCCACCTCAGTCCCCTCGTTCATCTTAATTTAATTCGAACCTTTTACAATATTCCTATGTCTCGACAACCTAGGAATCTCAAAAAGAATAGTTTCTACCATGTATTCAATCGTGGCAATAATAAGGAATCAATCTTCAAGAATCCTGAAGACAAGAGACTATTTGTAAACCTACTTTATAAAAACAAGAAATTGTGCAGCATAAGAATAGTAAGCTACTGTATTATGAATAACCATTTTCACCTTATCGTAAAAACGGGAGAGAACCCAAAACTACTCTCCAAATTTATGCAAAAAGTTACAACTAGTTTCGCAATCATAATTAATAGAAAATACCAAAGAATTGGCCATATTTTCCAAAATCGTTTCAACTCGAATTATCTTCAATATAAAAAGGATCTCGCAAGAACAATGGATTACGTACGAAAAAATCCTGTTCAAGAAGGTATGGTTCGAAAGCCATCTGATTATCCATGGAGCAGCAAAAATTAGGGATAGATCTGGGACAGACCCTCAATTAATCTCTGGTAATATCGGAGATTATGGATTGTTGCCAATGTCATTCCAGTTGCCTCTCCAACTTTCAACATCTGGTGTACATATGCCCTACTGTGATTCTTACATGTATAACAATCACATTTTGAGTCTATTGGTTTCTCATCATTACTATACTCAGAATTTCTAATTCTTAGGACTTCTCCCTCAATATCTGAGGAATACAAAGTCCCATGCCTTGCATTTCTAGTCACTAAAACGGTATCAAAAACTTTATATCCAATTTCTGCAGCCTTACGCATATCATCAGGTTTTCCAACCCCCATTGCATACTTAAATTTATCTTTTGGAGTATTTTCAATAACAGCTTTCATCTCCCCCAAAACTAATTTCCCCTTATCATCTACAACATAACCTCCGAAATTGTATCCATCAAAATTCATCTTTGAAAGTTCTTGAGCACATTCTTTTCTCAAATCTAGATAATTTGCCCCTTGAACAACACAACTAAGTAGTTTTCCTGTTTCTTTTGTACCTCCATATTCTTTTTCGAAATGCTCCTTACATCTTTTTGCCCATCTGACAGTTCTCTCAACAGATTCCTCCGCTTCTTTTCTTGTTAAATTGGCCTTTCTGCAATCATCAAGAGTCACAAGAATATCAGAACCTAATTTAATTTGAATATCTATCGATGATTCTGGAGTAAGTTCATACACATCACCAGTCAATGGAGATTTAAATGTAGCACCATTCTCATGAACTTTTCCAATCCATTTTTTTGAATGTATCAAAGAAAATACTTGGAACCCCCCTGAGTCTGTTAGAACTAATCCGTTCCAATTCATAAATTTTTTAATTCCTCCTAATTCTTGTATTCTATCTGGGCCAGGTGACATAAGAAGATGTAATGTATTTGTAACAATTCCCTCAGTACCAGTTTCCTTTAATTGCTGTGATGTTAAAAATCTAACTGCACCTCTTGTTGCGTCGGGAAGAAATATATATTTTTTACCAAAATCTTCTAACTTCATATTATTAACATACTATCACCGTAACTTAAAAATTTGTAATCTGATTTTAATGCTTTCTCATATGCCTTCTTTATTAAATCCCGACCTGCGAATGAAGAAACCAGAAGAATTAGACTAGAATCTGGCATATGGAAATTTGTAATCAAATGATTTACACACTTCCATTTGTACCCTGGATATATGTAAAGTTCAGTGTCTCCATTATATTCTTTTATGTAGCCATTTATATCTGAGACACTTTCCAATGTTCTTGCTACAGTTGTACCAAATGCCCATATATCACCACCTTTTTTCTTTGCATTATTTATAATTTCTACTGCCTTCTTTTCAACCGATATCTTCTCTTTGTGTATTTTATGATCCTCAATATTTTCTTCCCTTATTGGTGCAAATGTCCCCCATCCAACATCCAAAGCGATTTTAGCTATTTTAGCACCCCTTTTTTCAATATCAGCCAGTATTTCACTAGTTAGGTTCAAACTAGCTGTAGGGGCTGCTACAGAGCCTTCTAAGTGTGCAAAAACAGTATTATATCGAATATAATCATTAGAATTATCCTTTCTTTTCATATATGGAGGAATTGGGGTATGTCCATACTTCTCAAAAAGAATTTCACTATGTCCCTCTGGAATTGAAACAAGAAACCCATCCGACTCTCTTTTTCCAACTTTGACGAGAATCTCTATACATCTTAATATATCTCCTTCTTTTACATCCCTAGCTCTCCCAATCAAACAATACCAAATTTCATTGCCATCATAATGTCTTATTAAATTAAGAAAAAGTAGCTGTACTTCTCTCCCATTTGGTGCAACAAAAAATGTCCTCTGTTTCCTAACTTTCGTCTCATTAAGAACTATCACATCTCCTTTTTTAATATACTTGGATATATCTGTATACTTTCTATTTAATATTCTCCCTGTCTGCCTGTTAACAACAAGCAACTTTGTACTTCCTCTCTTCTTAGGAGGGTATTTGGCAATTCTCTCTTCTGGTAGATTGTAATTAAACTCTAATATCTTCATAATATGTGTATTATATAGTAATTTAAAGAAAAATTAAGTAAAATCAATAATTATGAGAGATTTGA
>JAQWFF010000030.1 GCA_028704525.1 Candidatus Dojkabacteria bacterium
TCTCTAATTTCTCTATATTCACCTCTACCTCATCCCCTACTCTTAATTTATATGATTGTTTAATCTCTTTCCCATTTACCAAAACCGTATCTGAGAGAATCTTTTGGAGAAATGTCCTACTAGAGATATCGAGTTTATTTAACAGAAATTTATCTATTCGCAATCCCTTTTCTTCTTGATGTATCTGAAACTTTCTCATTCTACTTTTTAACCTTAATTGGTTGATTAATTTCCAAAGGAGATACCGTTCTTACAGATGACACTCTTTCTATTGTTAAAGTTGATTTTCTCTCGTCTTTAATCCTAAATATAGTTGCAAGTATTAACCAAAGAAGAAATATTGCTGCAAAAATTATATCAACAACAGAGCTTTCTTTCCCAATATATATGTACAATATGTATGCAGAAGATATATTAATTAGGAAGATAACAAAAACAGCCAGTGATATACGTCCCTCGTTACCTCTTTTCTTGAACATACCATTTATTAGGAATATCAATACCACAGGGATAAGAAGAACTCCAGATTGATTTACCCACTCTATATTTCCATTAGACAATCCTGAGAAAAGGAATGCCAAAGAAAGCATACTCTCTGCACTAAAGAATATTACATAAAACATATCTTTCCATCTCCATTTCTTAATTACCACTACAGCAAATGTTGCAAATAGTATAAATGAAACAAACATTACAAATATCTCTATACCACCATCAAATATATTAAAGAATCTCCAAGGGAGTAATCTAAAGAAATAAACAGTATCGCCATACTTTTCATACGGTAACCAATACCATATATAACCAGAGAAAAGACTCCAGTTATTAACTATGAACATAATCCTAGATATAAACAAGGAGAAGAAACTAGATATAAAAAATATATCAAATACGGAAGATCTTTCTTTCCTACTTTCTACACTACCTCTCCAAAACAAAGCCAATCCTACAAAGAAGATTATTAGGAATATAAATGCTGGATTAACAGAAGCAAAGAAAGAAACTACTTTGTCATTAATTATGTTTTCCACAATATATATGATACCACAGTATTATCTCTTTTTCTTATTCTTTTTGTTCTTTTTCTTCTTATTTTTCTTTACAGGATTCTTCTTTTCTACTTTTTTCTTCTTAAATATATTCTTTATACCATCTACAATTATTTTATACCCTCCAATTATTTTTGCTGACATAGTTTCTCTTGCTGAGCTGTATTTTGTACCCTTTGTCTCTACAACTTCTGCTTGTTCTTCTTTTAATTCCTCTTTCTGCTTCTCCATATCCTCTATTGAGAGAGAGGCCTGTGCCCTTCCCTGTACAAGAGCCGCTCTAGATATACCACAGAATGGGCAAAAGTTGCTTCCCTTATCTATATATACATTGCAATTTCCACACTTTACTTTAATTCTATATTTACATTTTGGACAATATAAATACCCAGGGTATAACTGTGTACCACACTTTGGACAATCTCCTAACTCATTTGTCTCATACTTTAGATATCTTCTTTCTAAATCTGCCCAATATATCTCCTCTATTGTTAAATTAGGTCTAATTATTAAGTATATTATCCATCCGAATATATTAAATATCGCCGCTATTACAACGTAAAATATTCTTAATTTTCTGTTTGTTGTTCTTTCACCAGAATCTACCCATATCCAATCTAACACAACAATCCAAAAAACTAGGAATATAATGAGAACTAGTTTCCATATTGAATTAAAATCCAATTTTCCTATTCCCTCGAAAAATGTGAGTATAAAATTCTCCATATTTATTAATATTTAATTAAAAATGGTCGAGGAGGGAATCGAACCCTCATACTATTGCTAGTACGGGATTTTGAGTCCCGCGTGTCTGCCAGTTCCACCACTCGACCACACATATTACTGTGGTAATTATACATCTAAATAGCACATATTGAAAAGGAAATTTACTTATTCCCCTTATAAAGATTCCTAAAACTTGCTATATCATTTACAAATGCCAAATTAATTTTGCCTGTAGGTCCATTTCTATGTTTTGCAATTATTAAATCTGCTATACCTTTATTCTCTGTGTCGGGATTCCATGTCTCCTCCCTATCTATAAACATAACAACATCGGCATCCTGTTCTATAGAACCAGATTCTCTTAAATCGGACAACTGTGGTCTTCTTCCCTGTCTTTGTTCAATAGCTCGTGATAATTGTGAGAGTGCAACTACTGGTACATCTAATTCTTTAGCAATATTTTTAAGGCCCTGAGATATCTCACTAACCTCTAAGTTCCTGCTCTCCTGTGTAGTACCGTGCATTAACTGAAGGTAGTCTACAAAGATAATATCTAACCCTTTTTCTAACATTAATCTTCTTGCCTTTGTTCTAATAGCGTTAATATGCTGTCCTGCTTGATCATCTACATACATATTTGCATCTGCTAATTCACCCATTGTATCTGCAAGCTTCATAAACTTCTTGTCACTTAATCTTCCTGTTCTAATTTCCCAGAATGGGATACCCGATTGCATACCAAGAAGTCTATCCATAATCTGTGTCTGAGACATTTCTAAAGAGAAGAATGCAACAGTTTTTTTCTCAACCATTGATGCATGTCTCATCATATCTAGTGCAAGAGATGTTTTTCCTACAGATGGTCTAGCTGCAATAATTATTAAATCCGATTTTTGGAAACCACCAAGCAAATCATCTAAATCTTTAAATCCTGTAGATATCCCCAAATATGCCTGATCCTTATCTGCCCTTTCTGCTCTCTCATATGCATCCTTAAGAAGGTCCTTTATATGAACAAAATTAACCTTTGTACCCTTCTGTGCTATATCAAAGACCTGTTTCTCAGATTTGTCTATTACCTTATCTATAGAAAGTGATTCATCAAAAGCATACTGTGTAATATCTTTTGCAGCAGATATCAAACCTCTTCTTGTTGCACTTTCTTTTACAATCATTCCATACTCTTCTGCATGGGATGGTGTTGTTGTTATTGTTGTAACATCACCGAGATATGTTCTCCCACCAATCTTTGTAAGAAGCTTCTTCTTCTTAAGTTTATCAGCAAGCGTAACTAAATCTACTGGCTGTGCATCATTAAAAAGTTCAAGTATATTCTCATAGATTATTTTATTTCTCTCATCATAGAAATGCTCTGGAAGCAACCACCCTGATACAGAAATAACTGCATCTTTATCAAGAAAAAGACAACTTAGAAGAGATTGCTCTACCTCTATATTTTGTGGTGGTACTCTACTTTCCATATTTTATTATTTAAGAAAAATTACCTCTGCACTCTGTTGTTCTTCCTCTACCCTCCTCTTTGAGACATTTAAGGTTGTCTCTTCTGATACATTTGCAAAACCAAAATATTTTATAAATTCCTCTTTGCTTTTTATCCCTTCCATTTTTGAATTTTCTTCTTTATATGCACATGGGAGTATTATAGCGGGGTCAATATTAGATATAACTTTTTCTAATTTCTCAAAATCCATAAAATGGATACCATCTCCTACGGGGATTATTAATACATCAACATCTCCGACATCCTTTACCACATCTGGTTGGAAATCATTATCTGTACCTCCAAGATATACTACCCTTACATTCTTCTCGTCTATTATATAGAAGTTCTGTCCTAAATCCCTTCTAATCATTAATCCTCCTATTTCAAACTCCCCTGCTGTGTATATTTCCATTACAGATGGTCTTGTTTCTACAACTACCTTATTGTCTAATTTATTATCTTTTAATACAGTATCTTTAATCTCTTTATTATATCCGGAGAATATCGCTATATCAGCCTTCGTTTTTGGGAATGAGACACCTGATTGAGATAGCATTATTGGATCTGTTATAGCACTAACATTAGGAGATGATATTAAAAAACTTGTCCAACCAACTCTTTTTATCTTCATATGTGTTTATTCAAAAGTTAACAATATATACCTAGTATATCAAATTTCTTCGGGGCAGTTGAAGAAAAATATTAATCTGAAAGACCCAATGATCTCTTTACATCACTAACCATTGTTTCTTTCATCTGTTGTTTAATTAATTCTGTCTTTAAACTCTCCAGTGACGAAATGGATGCTTGTAGTTGTGTCATTACCTTTGTATCACCTTCTCCATTTACTATCATTTTCCTTACACCACCAACCTGTCCCTCTACCCTTTTTATCCTGTTTTGTATCCCTTGTGTGTACCTCATATCTGAAAGTATAGACGATTAAATTTTCTTTATCAACTATTTATAGACACATTTGTACTCTTCTGATATAATTTGAGCCGTTATGAAAAAAGATATACATCCACAATATAATAAAGATATAAAAGTTGTGTGTTCTTGCGGGAATACATTTACCACAGGCAGTACACTTAATTCAGATACTATTAATGTTGAAATCTGTTCAAAGTGCCATCCTTTCTATACAGGAGAACAAAAGATTGTAGATACAGACAATCTTGTGAAGAAGTTTGAGGACAGGAAAGCAAAGGCAAGCAAGATGTCTTTTAGAAGCAAGAAGGAGAAGATGGAGGCGAGAAAAAAGAAAGTTTCTGGTTTGACTGCAAAGACATCCTCTACCCTAACACTTAGGGATATGCTAGAGAACGCAAAAGTTAGTAAGTAACAAGTTTCCAATATATTTATTTAATGTTATATTATCCTGTATGGATATTACATCGCTAAAAGAAAAATACAAAGAAAATCCATCTGCACAAAAAGTTAAAGATATCGAGACACAGATGTCTAAAGCCCTTTCTTCTGGAGAGAATATTTCTGAACTGAGTACAGATCTTTCATATCATGCACAGGTTGCAGATATTACATCAAAGATTCAAAGATGTATTAAGGATATAGGAGAAGCAAAGGATATGCTTCAAAATGAGCAAGATGAAGAGATTAGAGAGATGGCAAATGAGGAGATTGAAAGTAATGAAAAACAGATACCAATTCTTGAAGAAGAACTGTCGAGAGTTAAGATTGAAAGAGAATTTCATGATACGGATGATGATAGATCAGTTATTATGGAAATCAGGGCGGGTGCAGGTGGTGATGAGGCTTCTTTATTTGCTGCTGATTTATTTAGAATGTATAAGAATTTTGGGCTTAAAAAGGGCTGGAATATAGAAATTATAGAAAGTAGTCTTACACAAGAGGGAGGATATAAAGAGGTTATAGCCACCCTCTCTGGGAAAAATGTATTTAAGGAATTGAAATATGAAAGTGGGGTTCATAGAGTTCAAAGAATCCCAGTTACAGAGGCATCTGGGAGGATTCATACATCTACAGCATCTGTTGCTGTGCTTCCAGAGGCGAAAGAGATTGATATATTAATTAACCCTTCTGATCTAAAAGTTGAGGTTATGAGGGCATCTGGTGCTGGTGGTCAGTGTGTTAACAGAACAGATTCAGCAATTAGAATAACACATCTTCCAACTGGTATTGTTGTGTCATGCCAAGAGACAAAGCATCAAGCTCAAAATAGAGAGAAGGCAATGGCTCTTTTGAGATCTCGCTTGTATGATATGAAGAAGCAGGAAGAGGATAGCAAAAGGTCTAACATGCGTTCTTCTATGATTGGTTCTTCAATGAGAGCAGAGAAGATTAGGACATATAATTTCCCTCAAAACAGAGTTACAGATCATAGAATTAAGAAATCTTGGTTTAATCTAGAGAGTATTATGAATGGCGATATCCAAGAAATTGTTAATGATGTAAGGGATGGAATTCAGTTGGCATTGATACAGAATGAAAAAGGAAATTAAAATTCTTTTTAAGATACAAGCTGTATTGAAGAGATGTGGATATTTTGACATATCAAGGATTTCTAGGGAGGTTTTGGAGTATATTAATGAAAAAAACATATCCATTGAGAGTGTCCTTAAAGAAATAGAAAGTGGAAAGCCATGGGAATATATTTGTAATAAAGCTTCATTTAGAGATAAAACATTCTTTGTTAACGAAGATGTGTTAATCCCTCGGGTTGAGACAGAACAGATTGTTGAAATTGCAAAAGATAATTTGGATGGTATTAAAAATATAGTAGATGTTGGGACAGGAAGTGGATGCATTATAATCTCCCTTTATAAAGAATTAGGAAATAAATTTAACTATATTGGTATTGATATTAGTGACAAAGCAATATCGATAGCAAAAAGAAATGATACCGATGGTTATATTAAGTTTGTAAAAGGTGATTTATTAGACAATATAGAGCTTAATACCCCCACCCTGTACATTGCTAATCTTCCTTACATTCCCAAAGAGATGTATGAGAATCTAGACAGAAGCGTTAAGGATTTTGAACCTAAGATAGCGCTATCGGGTGGTGTTGATGGTCTTAAATATTACAAAAAACTTATTAAACAAATTAAGAATGTAAATAGTATATTAATTATGGAGGTTGAACCAAGTACTATTCCCAAATTAAAAGATTTCACTCATAACCTTGACCTACATATTTATAAAGATATATTTGGGAGAGAGAGGTTTATTCGTCTTATTCCATCTCCCCAAGTGTAACTGTAAAAGTTTTAGTCTCTTTGTCCCTATATACCTGTACTGAAACTTTATCCCCTACCTTATGTTTCTGTATATAGTATGACAATGCTTGTTCCACTTTCTCGTCTCCGAACTCGGTTATAATATCACCCCTACGTATTCCTGCTTTATATGCAGGACCAGATGTATCTATATTTACCACTCCTGCGCCCGCTACAAGATTGTTGTAATAAACAAGCTGGTACCCATAAATCATATTATAGGAGACACCAAGATATGGCATTATGAATTTCCCATATGTTATGTATTCTTGTACCCTTTCCTTAACTTTGTCAATAGGAATTGCAAAAGATATATTATCAGCCCCAGATGTTGTGGCGAAGTTTATACCTATTACACTCCCTTGAGAGTCTATCAATGGCCCACCAGAATTCCCTGGATTTACAGCTGCATCTGTTTGTATTACATTCTCATATGTTTTAGTTGTAGTACCAAACCAGTCTGAGCTTGTTGTGACTGATCTGTTTAAACCACTTACTATCCCCTCTGTTACACTCCCTGTATACTCTCCAAGCGGTGTTCCTATTGCCAAAACTTTCTGTCCCACTTCTAAGATGTCCGAATCTCCCATAGTCAGTGGCTTTAAATTCTCGGCTTCTATTTTTATCAATGCAATATCATTAATATTATCTCTTTTTATCTCCAATACGTCATATTTCGTTCCATCATTTGTTACCACTTGATACTCTGAATCTAAGTCTGAGACTACATGCTGATTTGTTATTATTAAACCATTTTTATCTACTATAAAACCTGTTCCTATATTGTTTGTCTCATCAACAAAACCCTGCTCTCTTGTAAGGACTGTTGAAGATACAGCTATACTCACAACTGAGTCTTCAGAATTTTTTACAATCTGAATAGTACTCAATTCATCTTGAGTAACTATTAGGCTCTTAAGACCATCTTCTGACTCTATAGAAGTGCCTGTGTTGGATAGTATAAAGTTTACCGTCACAAATACAATTATCCCAATAACCAGTACCACACTAAGACCTATTAGGATAAATAATGATTTTTTAGAAATCTTTTTTATAGGGGTTTTCATTTTGATAAAACATTACATCTTATTTAATTGTTTTATTGCTTCTTCTAATTGAGGATCTTCTCCTTGTATAAAATCTGCATTTGTTAATTCTACTACTATATCTGGAACTATTGGATTCTCCTTGTTCAACCACTCTCCACTTGGAAGTAACCATTTATATACTGTTATATGTAAACTTGAACCATTAAATAAATCTATTACATTTTGTGCAGTCCCTTTACCATATGTGTTTTCCCCTATTACTATCGCTCTCTCTGTCTCTTGCAATGCTCCGGCTAATATCTCTGATGCGGAAGCACTTCCTGTATCTACTAGTACTACTACATCTATATTTAACAATTTTCCTCCATCCTCTGACTCGTATTTATCCACCTTCCCTTTCCCATCTTGTTGCATTGAT
>JAQWFF010000003.1 GCA_028704525.1 Candidatus Dojkabacteria bacterium
AAAGATTTTGTAATACATACAGTTAACACAGCACTAATAACTGCACAAATGGGCTGTGATACAAGCACAATAATTGCATCAATTCTTCATAGTCTCGCAGGTAAAGAGATAGAAATGAACGAGATTAAATCTATATTTGGAGACGATATATATAATTTAATCCTAGAAACAAAAAAAATCCAAAAAGCAACAAAGAATATTGAGACACCAGAAGAAATAATTACAAAATATATTCTTCACAGATCCAAAGACTTAAGACCAGTCCTTATAAAACTAGCCAGCGCACTTCACAATGTTAAAACAGTCCAATATCTACCAGAAGAAGAACAGAGGCAAGCATCAAAAAGAGTTTTTAATGTATACAGCATAATAGCAGAATATCTTAATCTAAATGACATGAAGAAAGAGCTAGAGGAATATGCTTTTAAACAGTATCAACCTGTTGAATATGAGAGCATAAAGAATAAAATGCTTAGAGAAGATATCAATCAGGGACTCCTTAACAAATACTGGAAAAAACTTGAGGAATATACAAACGGGATGGATATTAAAATACTTGGAAGGGTTAAAGGAGAATACAGTATATACAACAAATTAAAAAAATATGAAAAAGAGTGGAAAGATCCAAAGATTGAGGAGTTAACAGACCTAATAGCATTCAGAGTCGTAACCAAATCTAATGATGACTGTTTCTTGGTATTAGAGAAAATCATGGACAACTCTCAGGTCAACACAGATTTGTTTGATGACTATATATCAAATCCAAAACCAAACGGGTATATGGCAATACATACAGTTACAAAATTTCCTGACATATCAAATTTAGGAATAGAGGTGCAAATATTAACAGAGGATATGGAATATACAAATACATATGGGAAAGCATCACACATATCATACAAAGCACAGAAGAGCAGATATGCAAAACCAACAGATGAATACAGCTGGGTAGAGGATGTACATAACAAGATTAAAGAACATATATCAAAGAGAGAGGATAATATATCAAACCCAATACTATGTAATATATTTGAAAATGATGTATACGTATTCACACCCAAAGAAGAGATCATTCCACTTGACAAAGGTGATACTGCATTAGACTTCGCTTACAAGGTACACTCTGATATAGGTAATAGTGCTGTAGGAGCAAAAATAAATGGTTTGGCAGGGAGATTAGATACCGTACTTAAAACTGACGAAAAAGTTGAAATAAAAATACAAAAAGACAAAGACTCTCAACCAATTAGTGCTCTTTCTTTTGTACATAACCCTAGTAGTAAGAGTAAAATATTACGTTCCCTATCAAAAAAGAAAAAAAACTAATATAATCATCAAATATGAAAAAAGATACAAAGAAAAAATTACACAACATAATAAATATCTTGATAGCAATAATACTAATAGGAGGAATAACAGTTCCAATTATTCTCAGCTTATTCTCATTCTAGTATATGACTTTAAAAGCAAATTCCAAGATTACAGATATAAATGGAATTGGCGATATACTATCAAAGAAATTCGAAAAATTAGATATAAAAACTGTTAAGCAACTTCTTTTCCATATACCTTTCAGATATCAAGACTCATCACATCTTCTCTCTATACAAGAGTTTATAGAGAAAGGGGAGGGGACATTCATTGCAAAAATTATAGATGTAAAAAATGCATATACAAGATTTAGAAAAATAATCACTACAGTCAAAGTAACTGATGAGGAGAAGACTCTTTCAATTACATTCTTCAGACAACCATATCTTTCAAAAATACTAATTAAAGGGGAGACATATATTTTTGATGGGAAGGTTACAAAAAAGAATGGGCGAAAGAATATATATAATCCAAAATACGAACTATTTAAAGGAGAAAAAGAGAAACAACGAAATCTTGGAAAACTTATTGGGATATATCCAGAGACAAAAGGATTAACATCCAACATAATTAGAAAAAATATATACAAGATTAAAGAAGATATATCCAAGATAGTAAAGGACCCTCTCAAGCAAGGAGATCTGGAAACACTCCCAAATGCAATATTAAAAGTTCATTTTCCAAAAGATCCAGATGATATTGTACATGGGAGGCAAAGACTTGCTTTTGATGAGATGTTAAGTGTTGCATTTAAAATTGAAAAAAATATGTCTGAAAGAGAAAATTTTAAATCGGAAAAGATCGAAACAAATAATAAGTTGGTACAAGACTTTATAAAATCACTTCCATATAAACTAACAGAAGATCAAGAAGATGCACAGGAGATAATACTAAAAGAGATTAATAAAACAATTCCAATGAATAGACTCATTAATGGTGATGTAGGTAGTGGAAAAACAGTTGTAAGTGCTATAGCAATATTAAATACAATAAAGCAAGGGTACTCCGCAATACTTCTTGCACCAACAACTGTTCTTGCCAAACAGCATTATGATACATTCTCAACTTTATACAAAGGTTTTAAAATTCCAATAGAACTCTGTATATCAAAAGAGAAGAAAATAACAAAAACAAAAAACAAATTAATAATTGGAACACATGCAATTCTTTTCAAGAAAGATATTCCAGATAATGTGGCTCTAGTTGTCACAGATGAACAACAAAGATTTGGTGTAGAACAAAGAGAGTTTCTTTTAACAAAATCTAATACGACTCCACATCATTTAACAATGACAGCAACACCAATCCCAAGAACTTTAACAGAGGCTTTTTTTGGAAACGTATCCGTTTCAGAAATTAAAGAAAAACCAAAAGGAAGGATAGATATAAAGAGTTTCTATACACCGTATAGAAAAAGAGATGACTGCTTTAAATGGATAGCAGAAAGGATAAAGAAAAGTAGATATAAAGAACAAGCATTTATTATATATCCTCTTATAGATGAGTCAGATATTACAAATACAAAATCTGTTCTAAAAAGCTATGAGGAATTAAAAGAGAAATACTTCAACGATATCCCAATAGCATATCTACATGGAAGATTGAAAGAAAAGAATGAGATATTAAATGATTTTAAAGAGAAGAAATACAATATTCTTGTATCAACATCTGTTATAGAAGTAGGAATAGATATACCAGATGCGACAATAATGGTCATAGAGAATGCTGAGAGATTTGGTCTTGCACAACTACATCAATTAAGAGGAAGAGTCGGAAGAAGTTCAAAGGAATCATACTGTTATGTAATACCAGGAAATAGTGTTGAAAGAAAATCAGAAGGAGAAGAGCGATTAATATACTTTGCAAAACATGATAGTGGTTTTGATGTAGCACAGTATGACCTAGAGAGAAGAGGTCCGGGAGAGGTATACGGTACGATTCAATCTGGGATACCAAATTTTAAAGTTGCTTCTATACACGATTTAGGAACCCTTAAAAAAGCAAGAAAAGTTGCTAAAGAGATATTAAAGAAAGATAATAATGTAGATAAAATATTAGATAATATATTTAGATGAAAATACATATAGTACTAGATAATATACGATCTGTATTTAATGTAGGAAGTATATTTAGAAGTGCAGATGGTGCAGGAAGTGTAGAGAAGATATATCTATGTGGAATAACGTCTGATATTGATAATCCTAAATTAGAAAAAACAGCACTTGGTGCTATAGATATGGTCTCATCTGAACACTACGATACTACACATGAAGCATTGGAAGAAATCAGAAGCCAGAATATTCCTATATACTCTGTAGAATTAACAGATGATGCAAAAGATTTCCAAAAAGTTAAATATCCACAGGAAGTTGCGATAGTATTTGGTCATGAGAAGAAGGGAGTAGAAGAGGATATATTAAAAGAAAGTGATGAAAGAGTAATGGTACCTATGAGAGGAAAGAAAGAGTCTCTTAACGTTGCTAACTGTGCAAGTATAATACTGTATGAAATAACAAGAGAAAGATAGTAATATATAGTAATGAAGATATCTAAGAATACATTAATAATAGGGGCATCTATACTAGCGGTAGTTGGTGGTGTTGCTGGATATTATCTCCTTACACAGGATGAACCAGAGACATTAGGATGGATGAATAGTAGCTGGTTATATAGAAAGGCAATAACGGTTAGTAATAGTGGGAGTGAACTATTAAATGAGGATGTACTAGTAACTATAGATACAGAATCCCTTATAGATGCATCTAAACTACAGAGTGATTGTGATGACCTAAGATTTACAGATAGTGATGAAACAACAGCTCTAGACTATTGGGTAGAGGGTGGATGTGATACAAGTACAACAAGGGTATGGGTACAGATACCAACATTACCTAATGGAGGAAAGACTATATATGTGTATTATGCAAATCCAAGTGCAACTAATTCTGAGGAGACATGGTCAGAGTATTTCATAGCATTAAATGATGAGGCATGTCCAGCAGGATGGACAAGAGATAGCAACTTTGATGATGCGTTTCCACTGGCATCTGCAACAGCCAAAACCGCTGGGGGTTCAAACACTCATTCACATACAGCATCTGGAAGTACTAGTAGTCAGAATCAAGGATGTCAAAATGGAACTGGACAACAGTATGGATATGGTTCACATGGCTGGTCTTCAAGTGTAACAAATGATACAAAATATCCGCCATATTTAGATATGGTATTTTGTAAAAATAGTGATTACAATCCGTATGCTGGGATGATTACTCTCTTTGACGCTACAGTTCCAAGTGGATGGACAAGATATAGTGGACTAGATTCATACTTCACAAGAGGAGCAGCTTCATACAGTGCTACCCCAGGAGGGGCAACTACACATACACACTCATTTTCTGGTGGTACAACAGGTGGCTCAGGATCAGGAGCCACATCAGGATTATGCTTCACCACAAGCTGTGTACTTTCTCATTCTCATTCATTTTCAATAACCTCTGTTGGGAGTGGAAGTAGCTTGCCTCAATATAAAACAGTTATATGGGGAGAAGCAGATGGAGCAACAGTATTAGATGAAGTCATATTTATGGTAACAGGAAATCCTCCACTTGGATGGAGTACACAATCTACATTAAATGGATACTACCTTTATGGCTCATCTTCATATAACAGCTCTGGTGGAGATGCAAGTCATACTCATTCAGTATCGGGAAGTACAGGTTCTACGTCTAGCTCTAACTGTTGCGGGAATGCCCCACTTAACTACGGCTTTGGGACAAGCGCTTCACATTCTATAGCTGCAACTACAAGCAGTGCTGCAAACAATACACCTGCATACTACTCTGTCATAATTAGTAAGAGAAAAGCATCTGTTAGTACATCTTTAGGAACAGAAGAATCCCAGAATACAGCCCCTGATGCACCATCTGCTCCATATTGTGAAAGTACAACTAATCCAACATTGGTAACAGATAGTACTCCTGAGTTTAGTGCAGTGTTTACAGATGATGATTCTTCTGATACAGGTAACTATTATCAGATACAAGTTAATACAGCTTCTGATTTTAGTGGTACTTCTATGTGGGATAGTACAAAAACTGCATTTGGTACTCCCATTACTAATGGGGCCAGATGTTCTGATATATCATATGATGGTTCTACATTATCTTGGGGAACTCAATACTATTGGAGGATAAAGTTCTGGGATAACCAATCAATGAATAATGAAAGTGATTGGTCTACTACTCAAAACTTCACTATGAACGCAATACCAACCTCTACAGCTCCATACTGTGAACAAACAACTAACCCAACAAAGGTAACGGATAGTACACCTGAGTTTAGTTCGGTATTTACAGATACAGACTCAGGAGACACAGGAAATTCTTACGAGATAGAGGTTAATACAACATCTGCATTTGATGGTACAAGTATGTGGGATACAGGGAAGACATCCATTGCATCACCTCTTACAAGTACAAGCAGATCTATTGATTACTCATATGCAGGAACAGCCCTAGATGCTGGGGTTACATACTACTGGAGAATGAGATTCTGGGATGTTAATGATGAAGAAACACCATATAGTACAACAGGATTAGTTGGACAATGGGATTTTAATGAAACAAGTGGTACCACAGCAGATAACGAAGGCAGTTGTGGTTCATTATGTGATGGGACATTAACAAATATGGTAACAACTGGACAGGATGATTCATCAAGTAGTGGATGGACATATGATAAAAGGAAATGGGGTGCAGGAGCAGTTATGTTTGATGGTGGTAATGATAAAATAACTATGGGAGATAATACTAATTTAGAGTTAGCAAACATTACTGTTGCAGCTTGGATTAAAGTCTCATCATCAACTGGATGGACAAGAATAGCTGGGAAATACAGTAGTACTAATAAATTAGGATATAATCTTACAATAGATGGAGCAAATAATGGGAAACCTGTTTTCCAAGCAGGAAATAGTTCAACAACTGCTAGTGCAAGTTTAGTAGGGACTTCAGTCTACGATGATGAATGGCACTATATAGTTGGAACAGCAGATGGAACCGATGTAAATATATATATGGATGGTGAATTTCTAAGTTCTACTTCTTTTGCAAGCTCTATCTCTTATGGTACAGAGGTTTTCTATATCGGTTCTAATGGTACTACAGCAGTTAATGGAACTGTAGACCATGTAACAATTTATTCTCGTGCTCTTTCTGAGGAAGAAATCCTTACAAACTATCAAACAGGAGCAGGAGGAGGGTCTTGGTCAACAACATCAACCTTTGTTATGTCAGGGCCCCCATCAAAACCAACCAATCTTAAAACAGACGCTCAAACAAACCCAACACAACTAGCTAGTGCACACCCTATGTTCTCTGCTACATACTCTGATCCAAACAGTGATGACTCATCAGCATATGAGATAGAGGTTAATGCTGCTTCTAACTTCTTGGGTACTGTAATGTGGGATACTGGGAAAACAGCAAAAACTATAACAAGTGGTACAACAGGAGATATAGTAAATTACGCAGGAACACCCCTCTCTAACTCCACAACCACATACTACTGGAGAATACGATTCTGGGATACAGATGATACTGAAAGCGAATGGTCTGACACAGCCCAGTTCTCAGACTTCTATCCCTCTTTCAAATTCCAAGGCATAGGTATGGAAGGATTAAAGATAAACTAGTAGAATACATACCATGAGTTTAAAAATAGAATCATTCAAAAAATTAAGAAAAGAAAAGAAGAAATGGAAAGTTGATACTCCTGTAGAGTTTGAAGAGAGAGAAGAAGTCTTTCTAAGAAAACGCCTAATGAGCAACGAACCAACCATAGATACATTCGTAAGGATAACTGGGGGAGAAAGAAAAAACTTTCGCATAGATATCCCTCGTAATACAAGACCACTAACAGATAGAATGAAAGTTAAGATATTTGATATATTAAGAGAAGACATAGTAAAAAAGAATATACTAGATCTATATGCAGGATCTGGTTCCTTTGGTCTAGAAGCTCTCTCAAGAGGAGCAGAATCTGTAACATTCGTAGATGCCTCTAAAAACTCAAACTTTGTAATACAACAAAATATCGCACATACCGGATACCTTCCTCAAACAACTGTTGTGAAAGAAAAGGTTGAAGAATATCTATACAAAAAAACAAATAAGGAGATAGAAGAAACATTCGATATAATATTTATGGATCCTCCATACAAACTATACAACACAAAAAAAACATTCAAGATGCAAAATATTATGAATATGGCAAGCAAACTTCTCCCAGGGATAGTAAATAAAGACACAAAGAAATTTAAAGGTGCACTGATTGTCAAACATCCAAGAAGATATCCAATAGACACATTAAAAATTGAGAAAATGAAGAAAATAGATACCATAGAGATAGGATTAAACTGTATATCAATATACATAGTACATTGCAAAAGTAACAATTAAAATATAGAATTACAGATATGTACAAAAAGATAGGTATAAATAATTCAAGGTTTTGCAGAATTGTATACACAACATACACTTTTTAAAACATGTTCCTTTTACCAAATATTCCACTTTTAAATTTTTAGATTATATTTATGGATAATAACGAAGAAAACAAAATAGAAAAAATGAGACACTCAGCATCTCATGTATTAGCACAAGCAGTATTAAAACTATATCCTGATGCGAAATTAGGAATAGGACCTGCTATAGAAAATGGCTTCTACTATGATTTCGATTTTGCAGAACCAATAGAGGAAGAAGACCTAAAAAAGATAGAGAAAGAGATGAAAGATATTATAAAAAGAGATCTTCCAATAAAGCAGGTACTACTAAAGAGAAAAGAAGCAACTGACTATTTACAAAAAACAGACCAAGTATATAAATTAGAACTTCTAGAAGAAATCCCTGATGAGAAATTAAGCTTCTATATAACTGGAGATAACGAGTTCGCAGACCTTTGTAGAGGACCACACGTAGAAAGTACAGGTGAAGTTGGTCATATTAAATTAACCAAAACAGCAGGGGCATATTGGAGAGGTGATGAGAAATTGAAAATGCTAACAAGAATATATGGAACAGCATTTGAAACCAAGGAAGAATTAAAAGATTATCTTGCGAAGATGGACGAAGCAGAAAAGAGAAATCATAGAAAACTTGGGAAACAGTTAGAACTATTTGCAATAATTCCCGAGATAGGACAAGGACTTCCAGTCTGGTTACCCAGAGGGTATGTGATGAGAAGAATACTGGAGGACTATATGCTTGATTTAGAGAGAGAGGCAGGATATCAACACATACTAACTCCACACATTAATAAAGAAATACTATTTAAAACCTCTGGACATTTAGACTTCTATAAAGAATCTATGTATGCGCCAATAAAGGTTGAGGATGAAACATACTACCTTAAACCAATGAATTGTCCTGCTGGGATGATGGTATACAATCTATCACCAAAAAGCTACAGAGATCTACCATATAGATTAGGAGAGTTTGGAACTGTATATAGATATGAGAAGTCTGGTGAATTACACGGCTTACAACGTGTAAGAGGCTTTACCCAAAACGATGCACATATATTCTGTACCCCAGAACAGCTAGATGATGTCCTAAATGAGACTCTCAACCTTTTAGATACTTTCTATAAAGATGTAGGATTTGATAAATATACCTTTAGACTCTCAATCTCAGATTGGGAGACAAAAGGAGATAAATATGCTGGGGATCCAGAGAAGTGGAAAATTGCAGAAGAGGCACTTAGAAAAGTTCTCGTAGAAAGAGGATTAGAATTTGAGGAAATGCCTGGAGATGCGGCCTTCTATGGCCCGAAGATAGATGTACAGGCTGTAAATGTATTTGGGAAAGAAGACTCTATATCAACACTACAATTAGATTTTAACGAACCAGCAAAATTTAATATCAAATATATAGATGAAAAGGGAGAAGAAAAAGAACCATTTTTAATACATAGAGCCTTAATTGGTTCTTTTGAAAGATTTTTTGCCTTCCTCATAGAGCATCACGGGGGAGATTTTCCTCTATGGTTTGCCCCTGAGCAAGTATATATAATCCCTATCTCTGAGAAACATAATAAATATGCTAATGAGGTATATCAAAAGATTAAAGATGCAAAAATGAGGGTAAGGATAGATGACAGAAATAAGAGTATGCAGTCAAAAATCAGAGATGCAGAGAAATTTAAAATACCATATATTTTAATAATAGGAGATAAAGAGATAGAAACTGAAACTGTTTCTATAAGAGCAAGAAAGAGCAAAGAACAGGGATTAATGAAAGTACAAGAGTTTATAGATACTCTTAAAGAAGAGATACGAACAAAAGGAGTATCTGAAAGTAATTAATTTTTAAATAATAAATGTTTAATGTCGTACAACCAAAATAATGGATTCAAGAAGGACTACGGTCCAAGAGTAAATGAATACATTAGAGTTCCCAAGGTTCAATTAATTAATGAGCAAGGGGTTAATGAGGGAGAAGTAGATACAAATACCGCTCGTTTAAAAGCACAAGAAGCAGGATTAGATTTGGTAGAGGTTGGACCAAATGTACAACCTCCTGTATGTAAAATTATGAATTTCTCTAAATATCTATATGAGCAAAACAAAAAAAAGAGATCAAATAAGAGTGGAAAACTAAAAGAACAAAAGGAACTCCGTTTTACACCAGTAATGGATATAGGAGATACAAACTACAGAATAAAAAGAGCATTAGAATTTCTTGAGAAGGGACATCCTGTTAAAGTAACAATGGTTAGAAAGGGGAGACAATCCATGGAGCTAGCACAGTCAAATTTTGCCGAAATATTGACTAATTTTACAGATTATAGTAGTATCGAGACCGAACCAAAAAGAGAAGGTGACAGAATTTCAATAACGTTTAAAAAGAATGTCAAGACAAAAAACAAATAAAACTGCAAAGAAAAGAATCAGGCTTTCTAATCCAAAGGGGAACAGGACTCCTAAGTTAAGATATAAACAGAGTCACCAAGGACATCTTAAGACAAAAAGATCAACAAGATCTAAAAGAAGACAGAAATCCAATGCAATAATTGGGAAAACAAATGATAGAAAGATAAGAAGAAAAGTAGTTAATATCTAAATAAAACACACATGAGAGTTAAAGGTGGTACAGTAAGAAGTAGAAAACACAATAAAATCCTAAAGAGTACTAAAGGATATAGAATGACCAAAAGTAAGCTGTATAGAACAGCTCATCAAGCATATATGCATGCAGGACAGTATGCATACAATGATAGACAGAGAAAACAAAGCAACATGAGAAGGATATGGATATCTAGAATAAACGCAGCTTGTAAAAATAATGACATAAAATACAACACCTTTATATCAGGTCTTAAGAAAAAGAATATAGAATTAAATAGGATGGTACTTTCTGATATAGCCTTAAATAATCCAGAAGTTTTTTCATTTATAGTAAAATCATTATAGAGTTCTTTTTGTTGTAATTTTAAGGACTCTAAAGTGAGTCCTTTTTCTTTTTAAGATAAAAATATAGAATATATAAATGGAATACAATTTAAAAGAATTAAGAAAAAAGATAATTGCAGATAAAAAGGATTATGAATCTTTTAAGAAGACATATCTAGGTACAGATGGCTTTGTAAAGAAGGCACTAGATAATATAAAGGATATCCCAAAGGAAGAAAAAGCTTCCTATGGGAAAGAGATAAATGATATAAAACAATTATGTATAGATATACTAGAGAAAAAGAGAGTAGGGGTTACACAAAAGAATAATGAGAAGATAGATCCAACTGCACCATTTGATATAAATACAGCTAAGGATAAAAGACCCGAGATATTAGATCTAAAAGGTAGTAAACATCCCATACACAAAGAGGTTGAGAGATTCATAGAGATATTTAAGAGCATGGGATTTGATGTTATGGAGAGCAGACAATTAGATGATGACTACCATATGTTTGAATCATTAAACTTTCCTAAAGGACATCCCGCAAGAGATATGTATGATACATTTTGGACAGAGGATAACTTTGTACTACCAGCACATACCTCTACAATGCAAAATAGGGCTATGAAGGAATTTGGACCTCCGCCAATAAGGGCAGTACTTCCTGGGAGATGTTTTAGAAATGAGGCGACAGATGCAAGTCACGAACATACCTTTTATCAGATAGAGGGTGTATATGTTGATGAAGGGATATCAGTTGGGAATATGCAAGCTACAATTAAAGCATTCCTTGAGGCATATCTTGAGAAAGAGTTAGAGGTTAGAATACAACCATCATTCTTTCCTTTCACAGAACCCGATTGTGAGTTTGTAATAGGCTGTCCATTCTGCTCAAAGGCCGGTTGCAGTGTCTGTGGTCACTCAGGATGGATAGAATTAATGGGATGTGGAATGATACACCCAAATGTACTATCTCAAGCTGGTATAGACCCAGAGAAATACTCCGGTTTTGCATGGGGTTTTGGTGTAGACAGATTAACAATGATAAAACTTGGAATAGATGATATACGATATCTAAGAGATTCTAATCTTAACTTTCTTAAACAGTTCTAACCATGAAAATATCTCTTAAAACATTAAAAAATATAAGTGGAATAGATTTAAAGCTTGAAGAGTTAGTCTCCCTTATCAAGAATCACATAGGACAGGTTGAAAGCTACCATAATATAGAGAATGATTACAAAGATATAGTAGTCGCACAAATAACTAAAAAAGAAGCTCATCCTGATGCAGATAAACTATGTGTCTACAATATAGATTATAAATCTGGTACAACAACTGTAGTAGCAGGAGACAAAGATTTAAATGTTGGAGACAAAGTTGCATATCTAAAACCGGGAGCAGTAGTACCATACAGTATATATTCTCTTCCAGAACCCATTGTAATATCTAAAAGGAACATGAGAGGCATTGATTCAGATGGTATGCTCGGTTCAAAAATGGAGCTTAATATAGGGATGAATCATAAACATGTTATGATTCTTCCTAAAGATGCTCCAATCGGAAAAAGTTTCTCTAAATATTATGGTCTAGATGATTGTGTAATTGATATAGAGAATAAAGCATTAACAAATAGGGGAGACCTATTCGGATTAATAGGAATAGCAAGAGAATTATGTGCTATAACAGGCACAAAGTTTGAGAACCCAGAATGGTATACGGATTATGAAAAAAATATAAAACCAGAAATTAATTGCCTAAAGATAGATATAAAAAATGATGCCGAATCTCTATGTACAAGATACTGTGCAATAGTTATGGATGATATCCATATAGAGAAATCTCCTGATTGGCTACGTTCTCTTCTCTTAATATTAGGTATACCCTCTATAAACAATATAGTAGATATAACTAACTATATTTCATTCCTAATAGGCCATCCACTACATGCTTTTGATTATGACAAAGTTGTAAAAAATGGAGATGCAGAGATACATGTAAGAATGGCAAAACAAGAAGAGAGTATACTCTGTCTAGATAAAAAGAATCACATATTAGATGACAAGGTTATAGTTATCGCAGATAAAGAGAATCCTATTGGTATCGCTGGTATGATGGGTGGGGTTGAGACAGCAATAAGTGATGATACAAAGAGAATAATTATTGAAAGTGCTATGTTTGACAAAACAAGTATACGAAGAAGTAGTATGAGATTAGGAATATCTACAGATTCAGCAACCAAATTTAAACATTCCCTAGATTTAAATCATTGTATAGTATCACTTAAAAAGTGTGTAGAAATGATTAAGGAGCTAACAAATGCGAAAATTGCTTCAGAGATAATAGATATATACGACAATGAGAAAAGTATCATAGATATAGAACTTAATATAGAAGATATAAATACAATACTAGGAACAAATTTAGAGAAAGCGATAATCATTAATATATTAACTAATCTCGGATATAAGATACTACAAAAGAAAGGAAACTCAATACACGTAGAAGTACCTTCCTGGAGAGAAGATGTAAAAATAAGAGAGGATATATATGAAGATATAGGAAGAATATATGGATATAACAATATAGAGTCTAAACTTCCTAAAAGAGATATAAAACCCGTTAAAGAGAATGCTATTTTTGAATTAAAAAGAAATATTAGAAATATTCTCTCTAATTGTGGTGCTAATGAGACAGATACATACAACTTTACCAATATAGATAATATAAAGAAGTGTACACAAAATCCTGATTTAGCTTTTATAATTAAAAATCCACTTGCACCAGAGCTTTCATTAATGAGAACTAGTCTTAACCAATCCCTTCTTATAAAGGGGAGTGAAAATACACAGAGGGGTTTTGATACATTTGTTCTATATGAGATGAATATACCACATCAAAAAGGTTTATATGATGGAAACGAGTTACCTTTAGAGAATTGGTATCTTTCTCTCTTTATTACAGACAGAAATGATTCATACTCTGGATCCCCATTCTACTTAGCAAAAAAATATCTTGAGAGAGTATTCAACAGTCTAAATATAGAGAATGTGTCATATATACTAGCATCAGAAAGTGAGCAAGAGAATTTAGGCATTGATATAAAAAATCTTATGGATTTATTTGATTCTAATACCTCTGCCATTGTATATATTGGGAAAGATGCTATAGGTGTAGTGGGGGAATATAAGAATATTGTTAAAGAGAATTTTAAATTGGCTAAATACTCAGCAGGTTTTGAAATTAACTTAAATAGTATAGCAGGTAGTGTAAATGGTCTGAAAAGATATTTAGATATTCCAGTATATCCATCTGTAATAAAAGATTTCTGTTTTGAAGTTGATAATAGTACAAAGTATATTGATATTGAGAGAGAAATTAGAAAAGTAATAAATAAAAATAAACTTTTTGGAATTACACAATGTGTAGATATTTATAAGAAAGAGGATAAAGATAATACTAAAAGAATAACCATAAGAATAGATATTAAACATTATGAAAAAACACTCTCTAATACTGACATAGAGAGTATATCTAAAGATATAATAAAAACGGTAAAAGCGAAGTATTCTGCAAAGTTAATTTAGTGTTATAGATATACTATTCCCTGTTATTGTTATACCAGATTTCACAGCCTTAACAACAATTGTATACTGCCCTGCTGTTGCACCATTACTCCAAACAGCAGACCATCCTCCTGAATCGCTTGAATCTGTTAAAGTCTTAGTATAACCACCTCCAACTTTTGATATATAGAAAGATACATTATCAACTGTACCCCCAGAAACAGTAGCAGAAAGTGTAACAGGAGATGTAACAGTAGCACCATTAGAAGGAGCAGACATAGAGACTGTAATACCGGATACATTTTCTATAACCTCAACTGTTACTGATTTTGTAGCACTCTTCCCAAGATTATCTGTTACAGAAACAGTTACTGTATGATTTCCCAAAGATGTAGCAGCATCAACAAAATAATTAATAACAAAAGTACCATTACTATTTAATGAAGCTCCTATTATAGGTACACCATCAAATTTAGCACTAAAGCTAGCAACACTTTGGAGTACAGTTACAGAACCAACCAATTCAAGATTTTTCCCTCTTTCTGTTTTTTGTCCATTAACTGGTTGAGACATATCAATCATAGGAGCATTGTCAGGACCGAGTGGAAGTGGACATGTCCCTGTAGCTGGAGCGTCTGCAAGATATACTGAATTTTTCATACCTAAAAGATATTTCTCATACGCACCTCTCTGATATGGATTCTCAAGGGTTGTAGAGAGTACGATTTTATCTGTTGTAAGACCATATTTTACAGCTAGGTCTAAATTGTCTGGTATTAAGTTGTTGGCAGTACATATTGTATATACTTTTCTATTATCTGTTTGAGGAGCTTTCCCAGAGATATACACAGAAGCCTCCTTAGAACAATTTACACCATCTGCAGGAGTAGCACCCGTATCTTTACAAACTGTTGTAGATAAAACACCAGCAGGTCTGTTATAAACAACTGGTTTGTATCTCCCTTGTACTCTTGTCATAAATGAATTAGCAATGCTTAATGGGACAATAGAACCCCATGCTCCTGGCATTATCTTGTTATTATTGTTTCCATTCCAAACACCCACAACTAAATTTTTATGATACATAACTGTAGTTAAATCTTTAGGACCATCAGTTGTCCCAGTTTTAGCACATATTCTTTGTCCTCCAATTTTATACTTGGCATTATTTGGTCTGTCGTCCATACCTCCTAAATCACAGAGTATCCAGTTAAGAAGATATACATCCTTCTCATCAAATACTCTTTGACCTTCATTCTCTTCTACCTCCTTTATTATCTCCCCTTTAGAATCTTCTACCTTTAATATCGATACTACATCTCTCTTTATACCTCCCGTAGCAAATACAGCGAATCCTGCTGTATGTTCGAGGAGTTTCTCCTCCCCAGAACCAAGAGCCAAACTCAAACCATATGATTCTCTATTTGAGAGAGTTGTAACACCAACTTTCTGCATAGTTTGAAGGAAAGCATCAATACCAGCCAGTTGTAACATATACACAGCAGAAACGTTTCTAGATTCTACCAAGGCCTTTCTAGCGGTTAATAACCCTATGTTCTTACTATCCCAGTTTTTTGGATCATATTTCCCAAATGTAATTTCCTTCAAGTCTGGAGCCAATGTCCAAGGACCATATCCCTGTGTTATTGCTGTAAGATATACAAAAGGCTTAACAGATGAACCCATCTGCCTTTCACTAACAGCAATATTTACATTTCCATCAACTCTTGGATCTTCTGTATTCCAATAATCAACAGAGCCAACCATAGCCAAAATCTGACCATTATTAGGATCTATAACAACCATAGAACCATTATTAACGTTATATCTTTTTCCACTTGTCACACCTTTTATTATCTCCTCTTCTGCTATCTCCTGTAATGAATAATCAAGTGTAGTTGTAACTTTCAAACCACCTCTTTCAACTCTATCTACCCCAAACTCCTTCTCTAGAAGACTCTTAACATAGAAAACAAAGTGAGGTGCTTTAATATCTATTCTTCTAGTTTTATATTCCAATTCTTCTGCTTTTGCAGCCTCTATTTCCTCTTCTGTTACTCCTGTTAAGTTTTTATGCTTTAACATTTGGTCTAACACATAATCTTGTCTCATTTCTGCTAAATCTGGATTTGTACCATATAGAGGAGAATATATACCTGGGCTTTGAATTAATCCCGCTATTAATGCACTTTCCGCAAGAGTAAGCTCGTCTACATTCTTCCCAAAATACGCATTAGCTGCAGCCTGGAAACCATAATTAACTCCACCGAGTGGAATTTCATTCATATACATCTGTAATATCTCATCCTTAGAGAATGTTTGTTCAACTTGCATTGTAATCAATATCTCCTTAATTTTTCTGGTATACGTTTGCCTATATGCCTCTTCTCCTAGAATATCAAACAGAAGCGTAGTCTTTACCAATTGTTGTGTTATGGTACTTGCACCTCTTACAACCGTCCCTGCTGTTAAGTTTTGTAATGCCGCCCTAGCTATACCTGCATAGTCTATCCCCTTATGTTGATAGAACTCTATATCCTCAGCAGCAAGAACAGCCCACTTAGTATATTCTGGAACTTTATCTATACTTACAAACTCTCTATTCTGATCTCCATATATCGTATATAGAAGCTGCTCATTCCTATCAAATATCTGAGTACTTTGATCTGATTTCCTTTCAACTAATTGATCTGGAGAAGGGAGAGAGTTTTGCAATCCTTTAAGATATAAACCTATTACTATTAATCCTATACAACCTATGAAAAAAAGAATTCCTACAAGTATGTAAAATGCTTTCTTTAATTTTTTCTTTAATGGGCCCTCTTTCTTCTCCCTTTTGCCCTTTGTTGTTATACCACTTTTCCTGTTTTTTATATTCTTTGAGCCAAATTTCTTAAAACCAGAATATTTTAGGAATGAAGGTCTTCTGAGAACACGTCTAGGAGCAGGGCTTTTTCTATTTCTATCAACTAAACCGACACTATACTTCATAGTTAGAATATAACTGATTTAGACATATCTTTCAATACTAAGTTACTCAGAAGTGTAATGCTTTTGTAAGATTAAGAAATTTAAAATATAACAGCATGAGAAAGATGCCTAGTAAGGACATTCTAGTGTTATTATCCTCTAATGAAATAAAAGAACAGATACGAAATATATTATTAGGGATTTCAACCTTTAATATTCATTTCCAAAAAATCCTAGATCATGCAATAAATGATATCCAATCACATTACTATAAAGTCATTGTAATAGATGAAGATTTTAGAAAAGATAGTAAATTTAACACTTTAATGTCTGTACTATTTTCTGAATATTTAAATAGTGAGACAGTAATATTACTCAATGATAATTCTTTTGATAATCTTCAGTTCTATCTAAGATATAATATTACCTGTTTGATTGAGAAACCTATTAAAAAGGATTTACTGAAAGCTATAATCTTTTGTAAATTAGAACTGTTAGAACAGTATAAAAATAAATTAATACAGAATTACGGGATATCTTTATATCCACATCTTAATTACCTTATTGTAAAAGGATGTAAAATATATTTATCTAAAAGCCAGCTTGATATAATATTCTTTTTATTAACTAATAATAATCCCTGTGAGAGTAGGAGTATTTTAAAATATTTGTCATACTGTAGAGATAGAGATATAACACAATCATATTTATCTGCGAATATAGCACAACTTAAAAAGAAATTTACAAAACATACAGGATTGGTAGTAATAAAAAATAGAAAAGGATTCGGATATTATATCTCAATCTAGGTTTTCTTCTTCCATTCTACTATCTTATTTAAAGCCTCAAGTGGTGTCATATTATCTATATCTATACTAATTATCTCCTTCTCTATCTCAGAGCTCTTTACAGTAAATAAAGGATACTGAGACACTACGCTCTTTAATTTCTCCTTCTTTGTATCGGGGATATCTGTATCCCGCAACTTATGGTTACTACTAAACATATTCTCTTGTTCAAAGCTTTCTAATATCTCGCTAGCACGCTCTAACATTTCGGTTGGTAATCCTGCCATCTTGGCTACATATATACCATAACTTCTATCTGTTCCCCCTTGTACTATCTTTCTAAGAAATATAACTGTACCTTTCTCTAAATCTTCCTCTACAAGTACATTATAATTTTTTACACTTCCTGGGAATTTATCCGAGAGTTTTAATAATTCATGATAGTGGGTAGCAAATATTGTTCTTGCTTTTATCTTATTTACAATATACTCTGCCAATGCCCAAGCGATACTAACACCATCATATGTACTTGTCCCCCTCCCAACTTCATCTAATATTATTAAGCTGTATTTTGTAGCATTATTTATAATATTAGCTGCCTCCTCCATCTCAACCATAAAAGTACTTCTTCCTCTAGACAGATCATCAGAAGCACCAACTCTAGTAAATATCCTATCTACTATTGATATAACAGCACTTTTTGCAGGAACAAAAGAACCTATCTGTGCAAGAAGAATTATAGTAGCAACCTGCCTAATATAAGTCGACTTCCCTGACATATTAGGACCTGTAAGTATTGATACAAGATTATCTTTGGTATCAATATGTGTATCATTAGAAATAAATTCTTCCTGACCTAAACTTTCTACAAGAGGATGTCTCCCTGAAGATATTTCTATAATCCCATCTTTTTCCCCAACCTCATACACTGTTGGTCTACAATAGTTATTCTCTATGGCTAAATATGCCAAACCAGAAAGAACATCTATCTGTGATATATATGATGCATATTTCTGTAATATATTTAAGAATGGTATAAATGTATCTCTAAAATTAGTAAATATCTCGTACTCTAAGGTACAAACCTTTTCTTGGGCATTTAGTATAATATTTTCCTTCTCCTTTAATTCCTCTGTTATATATCTCTCACAATTTACAAGTGTCTGTTTTCTGATATATCTTTCTGGCACCTTATCTTTATGTGTATTGGTTACTTCTATGTAATATCCAAATACTTTATTAAAACCAATCTTAAGAGACGAGATACCTGTTTTAGCTTTCTCCATCTCTTCAAATTCTTTTATCCATGATTTACTATCCTTTGTTATCATTCTCAATTGGTCTACCTCTTTGTTATAACCACTTCGAATTATCTCTCCCTCTGTCAGTGAAAGAGAAGGGGTATCAGAGATACATTTATCTATTTTTGAAATTAACTCCTTAATTAACTTCCTATCCACTTCATATTTAATATCTAATTCTTTTTTAAATATTCCAACTATATCCAATAGATTTCCGAGAGTTGAAGAGAGAGAATTAAAATCCCTTGCATTAACTCTATTTAGACCAATCTTCCCTATGATTCTTTCTAAATCAGATGTATTATCTAATTTCTCCCTTATCTCTTCTAAAACCTTTTTCTTCTTAAATAGTGCATTTACAATACCTAATCTCTGATCAATCGTTTTTTTCTCTACTAGTGGATTAATTATCCAAGAGTACAAGAGTCTTTTTCCCATAGGTGTTAATGTCCTGTCTATTACAGAGAGAAGTGAATTTGATATATCACCAGTATACGCATTGCTGACTAATTCTAAATTACGTATTGTTGCTCTATCCAATACCATAGTTCCACTTAAAGAAACTTTCTGAGGCTTCTGAATATGCTTTGGGATCATAAGTTGAGTCTCTTGTATATACTCAAGAATCATTGCAACTGATACAACATCTAATGAATTCCTTTCTATATCTAATGCTTCAACATTCTTTATCTCAAAAAATTCTTTACACACTGTATTACAATACTCTTTGCTTTTTAAACCTTTTGGAAGAAGATGTACTGGCCTATCTGATATGTTAAATCCATCTTCACCCTCTATTATTAAGACCTCTTCTGGTTCATATGATGTTAGAACTTGTTTTACACTTCCTTTTGATACAAGTATAAATTGACCAGTTGATATATCACAAATCGATATTGAGATACTTCCTTTCTCTTTATATATGGCTATTAAATACTGATTCTTTATACTACTTGCCTTGTCTCCATCAAGTGTTCCTGGTGTTACAACTCTTGTTATCCCTCGTTTTACGATACCCTTTGCGAACTTAGGGTCTTCTAATTGATCAACTACGACAACACAATACCCTGCCTGTATTAGCTTTGGGAGGTATAGGTCTATTGCCTTATGTGGAAATCCGGCAAGAGGGGTAGGGTTATGTTTTTTATCTCTTGTTGTTAATGTTATATTTAGAACCTTAGATGCAATCTTCGCATCATCACCAAAAGTCTCAAAGAAATCTCCCATTCTGTAAAGGAGTATTTTATCTGGGTACTGTTTCTTAAAACCCAAATATTGTCTCATCATTGGAGTATCTTCCATAAAAGAGAGTATACCATGAAATATTTGCTAACTACAGGTTACTTTGAGAGTATTAATTTGCTTTCTTCCTCGTAAACAACATTTCTTGCTTCTTTAATATCTTTTGCAAAAACTGATATCCCATAAACTCCAACCTCTACACAATATTTGATAAGAGGTTTACTATTCTCTGCTACTACAATAACTTTTGTATCACACCTTTTTACTTCTTCTAATACACTCTCTACTATCTTGAATATACTATTTCTATTTAAATCATACTTCGCATTTTTTGCTCTAATATCTATTCCCTGTACCTGCCTTGCTATTAATGGCATGTTAAGAATTAAACCATCTATTTTAGTATCTACAATATCGTCTGCTAGGATAATTTCTGCTGGGTTATCTAGTATTGCATATATTTTAAAGGAAGATGTCCTCTTTAGTTTCTCACCTAAAAGAATTCTTTTGAACTCTTTCATAATATCTTCATTCATAGGACAATGAAGAGCAAGTGATACATTTCTTTTCTTATATACCGTTCTTATTCTCTTTATAATTCTTAATACTCTTCTTAATATCTCGATATTATTAACATATCTCACACCTCCATAGACTTCATTTGAAAGCGTTGGGTTCTCATATTCCTTTCCACCTGTTAATGCCTTAAATTCTGCAACCATACCAGAACCAATAGAGAGAATGACCTCTTCTCCCTGTGCTAACTCTACATATTCCAAAACTTTCTTTGATATATCAGAGGAGTAGTCTACAAATTTCTTCTTATCTACATATGAGAGTATATGCCTTCCATCTTCGAGCATAATTCTATCTAGATCTATATATACTATTCCATTTGAATCTCCTATGTATTCGAACAATTCTTTTGGTTTTAAATCTGCCATACAAAATATCTTGGTAGCTGATGGTGGGAGATTTATATCTCTAGGAATATTTAATTCATTTTCTTCTTTTACTACGATAACCTCTTCTTTCTTATTAAGTAGGTCAATTCCTCCAACTTTATCCTCTCCATATGCTTCTACAACAGGATGTACTTCTTCTTTTGCATCAACATCTAACTTATATATACTTCCCGTATTACCATCTATCTTTACACTATCTCCATTCTTTAATATATCTGATGCTTTCTGAGTTCCAACTACAGCAGGTATCTTACATTCTCTACAGAGTATTGCTGTATCACTTGTTAGACCCCCTGTATCCATAATTACACCTCCAGAAGCAATAATCATAGTCTCCATATCAGATGAATATTTCTTTATTAAGAGAATATCCTCTTTAGTAAATGCATTATCTACTGGGCCATCAACAATTGTTACTTTTCCTTGTGCTGTTCCAAAGCTTGCTCCTATACCAGAGAGAAGAAGATCACTTGTATCTGTATTAGAATCTTGTATTTTCTCTTTCTTCTGTTTTGCGATTTGTATTAACCTCTCAAATCTTCCCTCTCTTTTAACCATTTTCTGAGCTTCAGTTACAGCCTGAGAGACAATCTCTCTTTCCCCTCTATATTTTTCTAGGAATCCAACTAATACCTCCCTTAATGTTTTCCTAGAAGGATTTATAACACTCGTATCTATCCTGTCTTCTAGATTTGTACTGAATAATGACTTGTTTTGAAGAATCCATACTCTCCCACCTGATATAACCCATTCTACATTCTGAATCTCCCTTGACTTGTTTTCTATGATAAGGGCTATCTTTGATATCTCTTTCATATCTTTATCATTAACTTTCTGTCTGTGACTCCAATTAGATGATATCTTTATCCTCTCCTCGTTCTTTCCGTTGTTTGCTTTCATTGTTCTAACCTTCATCCATTCTTGAGGAGATATATGTTTTTCAACAATAGTTAAATCTTTTTTGTTTAGAACATATGTATCTGGAGTTATTTCTCCTAAAGATATAACATCACCTAATCCGAATACAGCTTCTATACTGAGTTTTGTTTCGTCTTGAGTTATAGGATCTGTTGTAAATACAACACCTGATATTTCTGATTGAACCATTCTTTGTACTACTACGGCAATCTTTACATCTGCTAAATCTATATTCATTTTTTGAGCGTAGGATACAACATCATCAGTAAACATTGAAGAAAAGACTCTCTTTATAGCATTAAGAAGATCGGGAAATTTTCTAACATTAAGTTGAGTGGCAAATATTCCACTAAAAGAAACTTCTTCTTTCTCTGGAAATATAACAGATGATCTCACAGATACCCAGGCATCTGTAAATCCAGATAGTCTAGTATATGCACTTAATATCTCTTCCTGAACATCCTTTGGAAATTCATATTTTAATATTGCATCTTCAACTTCTTCATTCTCAGGATTCTTCCCTTTATCAAGCAACTTTTTCTCATAGGTATCAAAAGCCCCAAGACAAAAATTTACAAAAGACAATCCCGATATCACAAAGAAATCAGGGACAGGTACATCCATATCTTTAAGTTTAAAGAGACTTAATCCCTTTCTTCCAACCTTATTCTCATTTAAATCTTTTGCTGAAAAATCCTCACAAAAGAAGACATTACTCTTTTTGATTTCTGTATTTTCCATCTAGAGTAGGACAGTTAAATAATGGTTATATATACTAAACGATACCTTTAGCCTTAAGTTTTTGCAAGTCTATATAGAATTCGTATATTATCTTTGCTATTACCATCAGAGGGACAGCTATTAGTGCACCAAAGACTCCAAAAAGGAGAAGAGATATAACAACTCCCAACATTACAATTACTGGCCTAATACCTACAGCATTGCCCATTATCTTTGGAGATATGAAGTTATTCTCTATCTGTTGATATACTATTAAACTAACCAATACTATAACAGCACTAACTGGTCCTACAGTAATTAACGCAACTATTGCTATTGGTATCATAGCTATCGTAGCACCTATATTGGGCACAGAGTTCATTAAAGCAACAAATACAGCAAGTGGGAGAGCAAACGGGACTTTAAGAATAGTTAACACTATTCCTGCTACAACTCCTGCTATTGTACTAATAGTTGCTTGACCAAGTATCCATCTCCCTAATTTTCTCTGTACATCAACAAATAATTTCTTCACTCTCTGTCGTTTCTGATCAGATGGTATTCTAATCAATCCAAATTCCAAAAGTGAATCATACTCTAAAACAAGATACATAGAGAAAACTATAGATGTAATAACTAAGGTTGTAGTGCTAAGGAATCCTGATACTACATCAGTTAGGTTCTTTATACTATCCGCAGTAGGAATAGATTTGAGAAAATCTGTAAGCATAGTAGATACATTTGGTGATGCTAATATATCAGATATAACTTTTATGTTCTTCAAATCTTCTATCGTTCTAGTTATCCAGTTAGGAAGAGCAACTACTAAATCAGACAATTGGTTTGTAAATGGAATTATTACTATAGAAAAAAGACCAAAAAACACTATTAAGAAAAGTATATACGATATCGCCACAGCCCATCCTTTTGATATCTTTTTTGAAACCATCCAATCAACAGAGGGTTTTATAGCAGACATGAATATAAAGCCTAGAAATAAAAATATTAAGACAGTAGATAACTGCTTCCACATAAATATAACTGCAAGTAGAAGAAGAACGAGTAGTACTAATTTCCAAGAGAATTCTATGACAAACACAGGCTTATCTTCTTTCCTTCTTTGGTATTTTATAACCTCACTTAATTCTTCAAGATGCTTACTTTCTTGCTGTTCTATTATTTTTGATTTATTACTCTTAAAAGAGAATATCTTCCCCATAGGTATCTATATTTAAATAATAGAAAATTATACCAAAAAATAGGATTATCCAAAAGAAATTTGTTCCGAGATTTAACTTCTTTTCTTATTAATCATATATATTGTACTTCCTGATGCACCAAGTAGGGCAACTATGCCAAATATAATCATAAGAACATTACCTAACATAATAATTTTTGCATTATCTAAGTTACCATCAGCTACCGGTATTGTAGAATCAGAAACAGCATCTCCATTTACACTACTACTAGATGAATAAATAGTTTTAATTTTTTTGTCTGATACAATCTCATTCCCTGCTTCATCTTTTATAACTACACTAAATATATTAGAACCTTCATCTAATCTAATACCAGAAACCTTGAAATTCCCATTCTCATCACATACACCACCAAATACATCTGTACCTCTCTTTATACTAATTGTTGCATTCTTCTCAATCTTTCCTGTAACTGTAAATGTCTTGGTACCAACCTCTATTGGATATTTAATATCAGAAAGTACAGGTGCTGTTCTATCTATTATAATTGTATCTCCTGTTGTCTGTGGTGATATATATCTTTTTGGGAAACCTTTTACACCAGCTACAGATATAATATACTGACCCTCTTCTATAGGAGTAATATACTCATAGCTACCATCTTTGCTCACATTAACCCTTGCAACTTCCTGACCATTTATATATACGAAAACCTTCTCGTACTCTATTGCTGACCCCTTAATTGTAACCAACTCTTCATTTGTAATATCCTTTAATCCAATAATAACTGGTGGTTGATATTCTGCATTTAACTCTGGATTTCTGTTATATCTAATAAAAGAATATATACCAAACGATATTAATATAATTCCAAATAGGATAAAGATAGAACCAACAATTCTTGATATTCTTTCCTGATCTTGAGGATTTTTAACCTCAATCTTTGCAACCATTGAATCTTTCTTAATATTTTGAGCAGTAGATTTAGCTTTCTTTTTTGCCACCTCTAACCCTATATTAAAATTTATATAGTTCTAACCTAGGATAATACATCTTTTAAATTAATGCAACAGATATAGAAAAATAGTAAAATAGGAGTATATATATGAAGAAGATAATAAAAATATTAACAACCCTCTTTCTTGTACTATTGGTAATTATTCCTGTCTTTTTTCTCTTCGTATACCCTCAATATAACAATATATTAATAAATAGGAGTAAGTTTGATATATACAAAATAACAAAAGATACTGCTATAAAGATATTAACAAAAATATCTCCAAGCCAAGATCTATACGCACAAGAGGTACTTGCTGCATCCTCTATGGAAGAAACTCTCTCTAAAGAGAATATTAATCTTTCAGAAAAAATACTCGAAGAAAACAATACAAGAGTCATTATAAAAAGTATAAATATAGAGGGTAGAATATCACAGGGAGAAACAGCAAACAGTATGAATGAAGGATTCTGGCATTTCCCGATATCTGCATACCCTGGAGAGTTAGGGAATATGGTAATCATAGGACATAGATACCAATTCCTCCCTCCAGCCAAAAACACATTCTTCAACTTAGACAAAATAATGATTGGCGACGAGATAAAGGTTATAGATAAATACAACGAATTTACATATATAGTTACAGGAAAAAAGGATGTTAATCCAAATGATATATCTGTACTTCAACCAACCAATGACTACAGACTTACCCTTATAACATGTACACCTTTATGGACACATGAGAAACGTCTTGTTATAACGGCTAAACTAGACAAGTTATATAAAAAAGTATAGAATTTCACCACAAATTAATAAATTAAAGAGATATAACATGGAGCAAACATATACAAGAAAAGATATAAGTAAGGATACAATAGAATTAACAATTACAATTCCCCACGAAAGTTTTAAAAGTAGTTACGAGATTGTTTTAAAAGACTACACAAAAGATACAAATATAAAAGGATTTAGAAAAGGGAAAGTTCCTTCTGAACTCCTAGAACCAAATATAAAAGAGAACATAATCATAGAGACAATAGAGAAGCTTGCCCCACTATATATTAATATGGCAATTCAGAAAGAGAACTTAGAGATAATTGCACCACCTACATATAAAGAATTCCCAAAGATTAAAGATGGTCAAGACATACAATTCACAATAACAATTACCATCCTTCCTGAATTTAAATTAGGTAATCTTAAAAAAATTAAGATTAAAAAAGAGAAAGCGATAGTGGAGGATAAAGAGGTAGAGGATGCGATAGAAGATATAAAGAAAAATAGGGAAACCAAAGCAAAGAGTATTGATGACAAGTGGGCATTAGAGATAGCAAAGATGCTAAAGATTGAAAATATTAAAACGTTACAGGAACTCAAAGAACATATTAAAGATGCACTAACTGCACAGAAAGAGCACATGCTAATACACAAGAGAGAACAAGAAGCATTAATAGAAGCAATTAAACTATCAAAGATAGAGATACCCCAAGCAGCAATAAAATATGAAGCAAGTGAAAGAGAGAGATCTTTTATAAACGACATGCAACAGAGAGGTGTTAAGGTTGAAGATTTTCTTAAATCTCAGAATATAACAATGGATAAACTTAGAGAACTTTGGGAGAGAGATTCTAAAGAGGCTCTAGAAACAGATGTGTTTCTAAAAATGTATACAAAAGAAAAAGACATTAAGATAACAGATAAAGAGTTAAAAGAGAGAATTGATTATATTAAAAAAGCATCTCCTGATAATAAAGATACAAGCATATATGAAGACCCAAGATGGCAGAACTATGTAAAAACAGTACAAACAAAAGAGAAAGCTTTTGAAATGTTTAGAGAGGAAGTGTTAGGAGATACACATAAAGATTAATTTAAATATATAGAGTATGTATTTAATACCTACAGTCATAGAGAAAGACAAAGAGGGGGAAAGAGCATACGATATTTACTCTAGATTACTTAAAGACAGGATTGTATTCGTAAGTGGGAAGATAGATACAGAAATGGCTAATACTGTTGTAGCACAGTTACTATTTCTAGAAAAAGAAAACCCCAATGAAGATATACAAATGTTTATAAACTCATATGGTGGAGAGATAACAGCTGGTATGGCAATACTTGATACTATGAACTACATAAAGTGTGATGTCTCAACAATAGCCGTTGGACTTGCTGCATCAATGGGTTCTATCCTTCTTGCTAATGGTACAAACGGAAAACGATTTGCACTTCCAAATAGTAAAATACATATACATCAACCACTAGGTGGGGTGGAGGGACAGGCAAGTGATATAGCAATAGAGGCTGAAGAGATACTAAAAACAAGAAAAATCCTTTATGAACTTCTATCAGATAAAACAGGGAAGAGTGTAAAGGATATTGAAAAAGATGCAGATAGAGATAAATACTTTACAGCCAAAGAGGCTAAAGAGTATGGGATAGTAGATAAAATTATTAAAAAAAGATAGTTATGAGTATATCAGAAGACCCATTTAAAGAAGCAGCCATGCAAGGTTCGTTAGATATAATAAGAGATGGTATTAAAAGTACCATAGAGGGAGGATCTATAGATAAAGAAGTAATGGACATAAACAGGGAAGATGTTGATGTATATATGAGAAAGATAGTAGATGATCAAGACCTGGAATATAAATTAACTAGAGTTAGATCTTTACACGTAGATGACTTAAAAACATTCTGGCTACTTTGTGATAGCGCTAATGTATGTAATGTTGAACCCCCTTTAATAGGTGAACAAAAAGTATATTTTCTTGAGACTTCTGATTCAGCTGTGTTTTTATACCCAATACAGATGAGTCATAAGAAAATGCACATACATATAGAACTCTTTAATGATAATACTTCCAAATTTATTAAAGATATGCGGGACAAACTTAACGAAGAAAAAGATTTAAAAAATATTGATTTCGTTAAGTTTAATAAGGTGGAAGTTCAAAAGGAGTAGACTGTTCAACTTTCCTTATACCAAACTCATTTACTACATACTCTTGATTTTGGATTGTATTTACAGTAACAAAATCACAATCTTCATTCCCTCTAAATGATAAAACTGGTTTATATCCCTCATCTGTTAATATAAATGTAGAGGTATTACAATCCTCATAGAACTTAGAAGTATTTTCAAGATTACTAAGTGTTTCAAACAAGAGAGGACCACCATATCCCTCAATTAAAAGTATATCTGGTTTCAATGTATAGCTCTGGCAATTCTTCTTTCCTCCAGTTTTCTCTTTAAAAGAAATGAATCTATAATCAGGAGATTCATATATATTTGTTGTTACTTTAATTTCTCCATTCGATATATTATCCCCATGTAACAATCTTCTTTTTCTTTCATTAAGAAATAGACATGACACAGAGCAATTTTCCTCTCTGCTATTACTGCCTTCATATCTATATATTATTATTGGGGAATTATTTAAATCTGGTTTGGGAAAGGATAAATACTTTTCTTGTTTTAGAAGATGTCTGTTTGTTCTATTTATCTTCTCTAGGGTAGTAATAGATTTAGTTTCTTTTAAATCTGTTAACATAATACTAAATACCTATAATTTAGTACTATAAACTCTATCATAACAATATATTATTATCAATATCATATAAAAAGGGTATAATACAAAAGAAGGACGATTAGCTCAGCTGGTTAGAGCATCACATTGACATTGTGAAGGTCACAGGTCCGAGCCCTGTATCGTCCACCATTAAATATGTAGAAATGTAACAAATGTAAAAGATATAGATAAAGAGATACTAGAATGGATTAAAGAGGCTTACAATTTAGAAAAATGTTAATTAATAATCAAAAACTACAATGAGCAAAATGGAGAACGAGATACTTGCTGTTCAATCGAAAGATGTATCAGAGATTACAAAAGCTTGTATAGAAAACAATGGCTTTAAGTTATTTGAAAACGAAGAAGAATATGAAGAGTTATTAAATATCAGCCTTACAAAACAAAGAGGTAAATTAGAAAATGATTCTTCATATAAACAAATAATCCCATATTTAATGATGCTATATAAAAACAAAATATTCTATTATATTAGAGCACAAGGTGGGAATGAGGCTAGATTACACAATAAATTATCTATTGGAGTAGGGGGACATATAGAGATAGAAGATACAGAATCTCCAGATGAAACCATTAGACATGCACTCATCAGAGAAGCTCAAGAAGAAATCGGAGAGAATATTAATCTTTCAAATATATATCCACTAGGATTTATATACACAGAACAGAGTGAAGTGGATCAAGTACATTTGGGTATACTCTTTGTTGGAGATATACTGAACGAAGATATAAATGTAAACCATGAGGAAGTAGGAGAAAATGGTTTTCTAAACAAACAAGAAATGGATAAACTCATGCATAATGGAAATTATACTCCCGAGAACTGGACCAGAATAGCATGGTGTATGGCACAAGAATTAATTAACTAAATTTTTATCATTCTACTTTTTAATGATTTTATACATAACCTCAAATCAGAATAAAATAGTAACTGCGAATAGATTACTGAAACCATTTGGAATAAGTGTAGAAGGTTTGAAAGTAGATGGTATTATCGAACCTCAGATGGAAGATATTGAAGAGATATCAAAGTTCAAAGCACAACAAGCATTTGATAAAATACAAAGACCATTAATTGTAAGTGATTGTAGTTGGATGATTGCTGCACTAAATGGTTTCCCAGGACCATATATGGCATTTGTTAACAAATGGTTTACATTCCAGGATTTTCTTAACTTAATGAGAGACAAAAAGAATAAAGAAATAGTTCTCAGAGAATGTGTTACATATATTGATGAGAAACAATTAAAAACATTTATTCATGATACAAAAGGTTTATTACTTGAGAGAGAATCTGGAAAAGCTACTCCTATAGATCAAATAATAACATTTAGAGAAGATAAAAAATCTGTTGCTCAATGTCAAAATGAAAATCTTCCAAGAATTCCACAAAATGAATTATGGAATGAAGTGGGAAATTGGTTGAAAAAGAATAATCTTGGATAATTAATCTCTTTCTTTTAAATATTTATTAAGAGAATTCACAATCCACTCTTTAACTGCTCCTGAATACAATTTTAATCTAGGGACATCTGTAAGTGATACCCATATAGGTTCGTAATAATTGGATTCATCCGTCTCTCTTGATTCTTCTCCAGATAGTGTAGGTTCTCCTGATTTCCATTTACCAACAAAGTAATATTCTAATTTTTCTATATCTTTATCTTTATGATTCTTAAATTCAAATGCCAATTCAAAATTACTTACCTCTACTGTAGTTTCCTCTTTAACTTCCCTAATAACTGTATCTATTGGTTTCTCTCCTTTTTCCATATGTCCACCAGGAAGTACATAATACTCTCTTCCTTTCTTTCTTCTAAACATTAGAAGTATTTGATCATCCTTTAATACAATTCCTCTACACTGAACATTTTCTATTCTTATATCTGCATCTTCTGGAGTTCTCATTAAATATATTTAATTAGTTAAATTGATTTAACTAGATTATACTATAAAATACTGATATAATTTCCCCATTATGAAATACATAATACAGATAAGAACAGATTTAAATCATGTTAAGGCCATGTCATATTGTGGTCTTAACTCTGCTGCTTATCTTTTCATTATGTAATCTTTAAACACATTTAACGAACAAGATAAGCTTCCAAACGGAAGCTTTTTTTATATAAAAACCATTTGGAAGTTTCTCTCACTTGTTAAATCCAACAGAATGAATGGAGGTAAACATTCTTCTAACAGGTGAGCTCTTTAACTAAAAACTAATAAATATGGAGGACAAAATGTTTGGATGTACTTTTAAAATTGTCGGAAACAATCTCAGTCTTATACTGAGACCAGCGTTAGATAGTGATGTCCCAAAGATGGCCAAAGATCTTTCAGATTGGGAAGTAAGAAAATATTTAGGTTTTGTAGAAGGATTAACAGAAAATGGCGAACGAGAATGGATAAAGAAAACAGCTGAAGATAAAAGCTGTATTACATGGTTAATACAGCCAGAGGGTATTACAGAAGCCATAGGGAGTACAGGACTTCATAGATTAAATGATGCACATTCTTGTATATCAGGACTTGCCATATGGGACAAGAATTGGTGGAGAAAAGGTGTAGCATACACAAGCCATATTGGAAGAACATGGTTTGCTGCCAAACAAATGGAGAAGTATACGATAACAAGCTTTGTCTTTTCTCCAAACATTGGTTCATGGAAAGCCCTAGAGAAAGTGGGATACACAAGAACTGGGATAGAACCCGTAAGTAAGGTTGTGAATGGAGCCTTTGTAGACAAATATATCTACACATGGATTAATCCTCTGTACACATCTATTCTCTTTCCTAATGGCATTCCAGAAGAGTATGCACCTTCTATAAAGAAAGCCAAAGAAACTTTGGAGCTGGGAGATGCATATATCAAATATATTTAGTTTTTTAGTTAGGGGAACCTAGGTTTGTGTGAGTATTATATACTCTTTAA
>JAQWFF010000031.1 GCA_028704525.1 Candidatus Dojkabacteria bacterium
ATAAGATTAATCTTCTGACTTAGTGAGTAGTTGCTTCCGCTAATCTCCTTAATCTTTGCTTCTATACTTGATAATGTGCTCTTCTTCTTTGCCAACTCCTCTTCTGTTTGCTCTATCTCATCTTCTAGTTGGTCTATATCAGTAGAATATACAGGAGTATTAAGCAATAGGAACGTAAAAGTCCCAAAGAGAAGAATTAGAAATAACGTAATTATTTTTTGGGGCCTTTTAAACATGTCATATTATAGCATTTAGGCTAATATGTTTTTAACTAGCTCTATAACATATGGAATAAATATTACAAGACCAGTTATAAGTGATGCTATAGAACTGATTAGAACTGCTCCACCACTTACATCTTTCGCATATTTAATATTAATTTTAAAATCTTTAGACATAGTATCTGACAAAGCCTCTATTGAACTATTAATGGATTCTGAGATAAAGACTAGAGACATTACAATAGATATTGCTATCCAATCTGTATGAGATATCTTAAATAGAAAACCAAACAATATAGTTATAACTGCAACTACCAACTCTATCCTGAAATTGGTTTCATTCTTAAATATAACTTTAAGACCACGAAAAGCATCTGAGAAACTCCTTGAAAGCTTCCACTTATTAAATTTGTCCATATCTAAAGACCAACAACTTTTTTAAGAACCTCTACTATTGTTACAGCAAGCAAGACCAAAACCAAACCTATAATAGCCCAGGTTAATGTCCCCTGCGCTTGTTTAACCCTACTTGGATCTCCAGCAGCTACTATCCACATATATCCCCCTACTATTATGAATACTACGCATACTAAAGCTGCAAAGGGTATTACATATTGGGCAACCTTATCAAATATTGTAAGAAGCTCCTCTAATCTTCTTGGGGGCTCTGATTCTTCCTGTGCAAATATTAATCCTATCGGAGTTGCTGTGATTAAAACACTAAGTGGTACAGATAATAATTTTTGTATTTTCATTAATTTGCTCCTAATAAAATTTCTTTAATAATAAATTGTATAATTGTTGGTGATGTAAATACAAGTACTAATCCTATCAATGCAAATATTAATGAGCTACTTGCCTCTTTAATCTTCTTCTCGTCCCCCATTGACAGTATAAACTTAAACCCAGATATTATTATTGCAATAACAACAATTACTACTGAGAGGGAAATAATCAAGTCTATAGAAGAGGTTAGAAAATCATATAGATTATCAAAACCAGTATTATTAAGGAAATCTAAATCTACAAACATTTATATTTTTCTATTTTTGCTCGAGTAAGTTTTTTAGAACAAACTGTACTAGTATAACTGCAATGAAGCAGATAACCAATCCAATTATTGCACCTGTCATTGATTTTGTAGCTTTCTCAACCTTTGCCTCATCTCCCGATGCTGTTATATACATATAACCACTAGCTATCAATATAGCAACACAAACCAAAGCTGCAAGAGTAATTGCGAAGTTTATTGCGTTTGTTATAAATGTATTCAAATCTGTCTTCATAGGGTTTAATGGGTCCAATAGGCTAAGTGGATCAACATCTGCGGCATAAGCTTTAAGTACCAAAAATTGGGATAAGAATACTGTAGAAAGAGTCCCAAATGTTTTAGATATTTTCATTTTTGTATATTTATATATTATTTTAATCTAATAGGTAATTATATAGTATGATAATTTAACTTGCAATACTAAGTTGGACTACCTTGTACCACAAGATTAACAACTACTGTTACCAACATTCTGGCTATAAAAATAACAACCAGCCCTATTATAGAACCAGTTATCATTTTCTGTGCAGTATCAACCTTGTCTGGCTCCCCCATTGCTGTCATATATGTATAACCTGCAACTATAAGAAAAACTACTGCAACAACACTAGAAACAATAGTTATCCAATTTATAAGAACAACTATCTTTGTATCAATCAATGTCTCTAACGTTGCCCATTCTTTAAAATTTATCCCAACTTTATCACCAAAGTCACTTATATTTGTAGCTGCATATACTTTATTCATATATATTTAGATTTAATGTATCTGATAATAATAATAATATACCAACAGACAATGCTACTACAACAAATCCAATAATGGCATTAGTTAATATCTCCTTCCCCTCTTTTATCTTGTCTGGATTTCCTTGGCTAGACATTAAAATATAACCAGCATAAATAATCAGAAGAACAACACATGTAACTGCAAAAGGTATTGCTATCTCTATAATTAACTCAACCAAAGAATTGGCATCTGTGGTATTGTCTATCTCCGTTTGGCCTAGACTGGCCCCCAATCCCTGCGCAAAAACACCTCTGGGTTTAAACATATTTAATATCAAAGTTATTATCTTCATAGGCCACATTATACTACATTATATTAAATTTCTGCGAATTCACAAACGGAATTGTAATCACAGAAACTACATAGAAAAGAATTAGGTGTGGGTTTGAAGTTCTTGGCCCTTATACTATCTATAGCACCTAGGAGTTTCTCTTTTGCCAAATTTCTTCTCATATCTGATATATCAACAGATACTTCTTTTAGAGATTCTATAAATACATATTTTGCTTCCACAACCTTAAACCCAAATTTTGCCTCAGTAAATACTGCGTATAAAGGTAATTGTAAGTCATTTTTAATATTTGCATCACTTTTTTCTTTCCCTGTTTTATAATCTACAATACAAACTTCATTGCCCTTTACCCTATCTATCCTGTCTATCTTCCCATTAAACATACTATCCCCGAAGTGTACAGAGAATGATTCCTCTAATCTAATAGGGTTCTGTTTCTCTGAATACATATTCTCAAAATATTTTTCTAATACAATCTTTCCTTCTTTCTTCCTTCCCTTTTCCTGCTTGGTACTCTCATATCCCGTACTAATCCAACTCTTATCATATATCTCTAATAAATCCTTTAATGTAGGAGCTTTATACATACCTTCTAAACCCTCTTTCGATCTTTTTAGTATTGTATAAAAGTCTCTAAGTGTATTGTGAATTGTAATACCGAAAGAGAGTACAGAACTTGGTTTTTGAGGCACTTTAAGTATATACGAATATTCATATTTTCTTGGACATTCTTCATATGTACGAAGCTGGGAGTAGCTGAAGCTTCTCATCAAATCAACTTTCATATCCTTTGGTACAAGTGGTTCATAATTTTCTATAGATATGACTCCAATGTTTTTCTCCTTCTCAATCTTTTCAAAATCCTCTATAACTTTTTCATCAAGTATTTCATTGAGAAATATACTTGGCTTCTTCCCCGTTTTTGCATCACCGTAATACTTTGCAGCTGTTAAATATAACTTCTCTTTTGCCCTAGTAGCACCTACATAAAAAAGACGCCTTTCTTCTCCTAAGTGGGCTTCTGCATTAGACATTGTTGTATCATATGTTTCCTTGATTAAACTCTCTGGTATTGGTATTGCATCTCCCCTATTTTGTGCTGGGAATCTTTGAGATACCAAATCCACAAGAAATACAACTGGAAATTCCAATCCCTTTGCTCCATGTACCGTTAATATATTTACACCATTAAATTCTTCCATTTCAGATTGATCTACAATTGGAGACTCTCCAATCTCTATACAGTAGTTGAGATAATCTACGTATTCATATATGTTTGTATCTGAATTATCCTTCTCATACTGTTTAATTAGTTCAAAGAATTTTTGTATGTTTGATACTGCAAATATGTTCTCTGAACTTTCTTCTTTAAGAAAACTGTCTATATATCCACTATTTTTTATAAAATCGTAGACTATTTCTATAATAGGTCTCCCATCTTTAATTTTCTTTAATGATTCGTCTATTATCAGAAGAAGATTGCTTATTCCTGCTATAGCTTTTGCATCAAATATCCTCTCAACTATTTTACTGTTAACATTCTTTAAATCTTTTATCTCATCACTTCCTAATTTAACGCTCCAAAGTTTCTCTAATTCTTCAAACAGTGTTGTCTTTTCCAATCTTGCTAGTTTATTAATTTCTATATATTCCCTAACAGACAGGTTCCATATGTTCATTGAGAGAAGTTTATACATAGCAATTTCATTAGAGTAATCAACAAGAATACGAAGGAATGAGATAATGTTTTGTATTTCAGGCCTAAAGTATAACCCCCTACTTCCTCCTAATTTATATGGTATACCAGCATTTCTTAATGCCTGTACAATAGCATCTCCATGAGAGTGTGCTCTAATAAGTATTGCGACATCATTAAAATCATACATACTATCCTTGCCCAGATCTATTAAAGCTGATTGACCACTTTTATCATATACCTGTGTTCTCTCTAATATATCCCCATTACTTTCATACCCTGTTATCTTTAATATCTCGTTTGAAATCTTTTCCGCCTCTGAGACCTCATTAGAGGCTACCATCAGAGATACAGCTTTATCATTGTCCTTAAAGACACTTTTTGCGATTAACTTCTTCTCTATCTTCTCTGTAACTTCTAACCTATTTGGATTGTTATGCTTAATTAATGTGTATGCCGAATCCAATATTTCTTGTTTTGAACGATAGTTTTCTGTAAGAACAATTTCTTTTGCATCTGGGTATATCTTCTTAAACTGGAGTATGTTTGATATTGCTGCGCCTCTAAATTTATATATCGCCTGATCGTCATCTCCAACCACTGTTAATTTTTGTCTTCTACCATCTTTTACAGTATTAATGAGAACATTTTGTGTATAGTTTGTATCCTGGAACTCATCTACAAGAATATATTTGAACTGTTTTCTATACTTTTCTAATATGTTTGGTCTTTCTCTAAATAGTTTTAATGTCAGAACTATTAAATCTCCAAAGTCTATCTTTGATTTCTCTATCTTTAACTCAGAATATTTCTTATATGTTTCAGATAGTTCTTTGTATTTTTGATACTCTAATTTCTCTTCTTTTGTTTTGTTAGGAAGTGATTTCGCATATTTTATATAATCCTCTGTAGATACATCCTCATCCTGTAATCTTGAGAAGTGATTTATTAAATCATTTAGAAATTTTGCATTATTTCCTTTCGGTAGAAGTGTTTTAAGTGGAAGTTCATATACATGCTTTCTAAGAAATATATATTCCTGTGCCTTGCTCATTAATGAGTAGTTGCCATCTAGACCAATGTTATATCCCTCTTCTCGCAGAATTCTGTCACAAAATGAATGGAATGTTGATATCCATGGTTCGTCATATCCATATTCCATTTCAATATCTACCCTTTCTTTCATTTCAAAAGAGGCCTTTTCTGTAAAGGTAAGGGCAAGTATTTCTGATGGTTTTGCTAGTTCCTTTTTAATAATATGAACTATTCTTTGGGTAATTACAGCAGTTTTTCCTGTACCAGCTCCAGCAATAATTAATAGGTCTCCACCATCATACTGTACAGCTTCTTTTTGTTTTGTGTTGAGTCTTATTTGTGACACTATTTAATACCTACTAACAGGATTACAAGATATGCTATTAGAGCAAGTATCAATGCAACAACTATCGCCACTAGTATCTTGCTACTTGGAAATTTATTTAATATTTTCAATATCTTTTCTTTGTTCATTTGCTAGTTTGTATAACATATTAACTTCTTCTATTGTACTAGACGAATTTTTTAAAGCAGGTGTCTCTAGTATAAATGGAATGTTTTTTAAATTTGGATGAGCGAGTATATTAGATATACCATCCTCCCCTATCTTCCCCTTCCCAAGGTTTGCATGTCTGTCTTTGTTAGAGCCACACTCTGTTGCTGAGTCATTTAAATGTATCGCCTTTACATTCTCTATCCCAATTTCTCTATCCATATCATCCACTACCCCACCTAGATTGTTTACCCAATCATATCCCCCAGCAAATGTATGTTGTGTATCTATAACAAAACCAACCCTTTCTTTCTGTTCTACACCCTTTCTCATAATACCAAGTTCTGTAAAGGTACGACCTAGGTTTGTTCCTGTTCCTGCAGTACTTTCTATAAGTAGTTTTTGGTCTCCTTTAACCTCATTTAACACCCAGTTCATTCCATAAACTATCCTCTCTATACTGTCTTCGTATGAGAGCTCTTTTTGTGATCCAGGATGGAAACATACTCCAAGTATTTCACTGTCTATCTTCCTCTTCTTAATTTCCTTTGATACTTTTTCTGCAAAGTCTAGATATACAACAAGGCCCATCTTTCCTAGATGGAATAACTGTTTGTCTTCTCTTGCTAGATTGGTTAAATATATTCCATGTATGAGGATTTTTTTAATATGAGATTGTTCTAATTCATTAACAAATATATTAATATCTTCGTCTGATATCATCTTTGTTATCCATCTCATTGGTGCACTTAACATTATCTGTATGCTGTTTACACCATACCTTTCTCCGTTTGCTATTGAGTTTTGTATACCACCTGATGATGATACATGAATACCTAAATACATAGTATATTGTAGCATAGATAGTGTATAATTAGGACCGATGGAGAGGTGACTGAGTGGCCGAAAGTACCTCACTGCTAACGAGGCATAGGTCAAAAACCTATCGCGGGTTCGAATCCCGCCCTCTCCGCCATATTTAATATTCACATCAATTTTATGAAAGGATTTATTAAATTTATTAGAGAACAAGGTGTAGTTGGCCTTGCAGTAGGGTTTATATTAGGTGGTGCTGTATCTAAAATAGTATCATCTATAGTTACAGACCTTATTAATCCACTAATAGGTCTTCTATTGGGAAAACTAGGTAACCTAGACCAAGCATATCTTCAGATTGGAGAATCAAAATTAATGTGGGGGAACTTTATAAGTACATTTATAGATTTTGTAATAATAGCTCTTGTTGTATATTTTGGTGTAAAGATATTAAAGTTGGATAAACTAGATAAGAAGAAAGAGTAGTTATTTCTTCTTCCCCACCTTCATTACAATCCAAAACGTAATTCCTGCTATAACAAATCCTGCTATAGAATCAATAATATAATGTTCTGCTCCATACCAAGTAGCAAATACAATAACAAGTGGAATTATAAAAAATGGTATAGCCTTCTTCCCAAACACAGCTACCAAGAAAAGACATGCAAAAAATGGCCAAGCTGCATGATGAGATGGCCAAGCTGCAAAATCATTATTCCCATACGTACTAACCAATGCATGATATCTAACAGTTAGATAATCATGAGACAACATAATCCTCTGAAGTGGTGGC
>JAQWFF010000004.1 GCA_028704525.1 Candidatus Dojkabacteria bacterium
ACTATGATACTATGCTTAAGACTCTTGCATTGGCAGGAGAGAGTAGGTCTGGTGCCAACTCGTACTATGAGGATAAGTTGGAGAGTGATATTAAAGAGGCAAGGTATAATGGAGCTGATATAGTTATTGTTGATTTCCAATTTCAGGAGTGTTATTCATACCCATCATCTGATGTGGTTTATCCAATCTGTTATAAACCATTATCTAGTCCTGATCAGAAAGGCACATTTAAGCAAGCAATTGATTTTGGTGCTGATATTGTTATTGGTACACAGGCACATCAACCACAGACATATGAGTTGTATAAAGAGGGAGTTATATTCTATGGTTTGGGTAATTTATATTTTGATCAGAAGCATTGGATAGGTACAAGACAGGCTATGATCCTTACACATTATTTCTATGATGGCAAACATATACAGACGAAGATAACTCCTACATATATGGATAGTACACTACAAACAAAGATAGCTACAGATTCTCAGAGAGACCAATTGTTGAAATCACTTAAAGGTGCTAGGTAGAGGATTTTGTTTTCTTCTTTTTGTTTGATATGAAGAATATATATATTATTTCTATAATACCAAAGGTATTAAATATCATCATTGCAATATACCATAGCTTTGCATCCTCTTTTGAAGCTTTCCATGCTCCGAATATTTTCCATACTAATGACCATATAGAAAGGAATATGAATATGAGAAATAATTGTATAGATCCAAAGGTTTGTACGAGTTCTTCCATAGTAGTAGTATAGATGTTAATTTATGATTATAACAACAAAAAAGGGAGTATTTCTACTCCCTTTATAAAACATACTACTTTATTTCTATCTCTTTAGGTTTAACAGCATCTATCTTAGGAAGTTGTACCTTTAATACACCATCCTTAAATTCTGCTTCTACCTTATTTGCATCTACCTTTGTAGGAAGGTTAAATGATTGTTCAAATGAGCTTTCCATACTTCTATAGTAGTATTTCTTCTCTTTCTCCTTTTCTTCTTCCTCTTTCTTTGTTTGTCCAGATATAGAGACTCTATCATCTTCTACTGTTATCTTAATATCTTCTTTCTTTATTCCTGGGAGAGCCATTTTGATATATACATTGTCTTTCTCTTCCCATAAATCTACAGATGGAGAGGATATAGGTACTCTCTCTTCCCATATAGATGGAGCAAAGAAATCATCAAAGATAGATCTAAAAGGAAAGTATGTTGGATAATTTTTTGTATTATTATCTCTTTTTATAATTTGCATATATTTATATGATAATAATTTATTAGCAAATGGTAACACCGAGTGCTAATGTTGTCAAGGGGGATATGAGAACGCCTATTTAACAGCCTTTATGAACAATCCCTTGTATGATGATATAGTTAATTCTTCTCCAAATATATCATTAGAATTCTCTTTGAGTGTATATTCAAACATAGATTTGGCATCATCCCATTGTGCAATCTGTTTAATATAAGGATATGCCGTCTTTTGTAGAAGCTCCTTGGTATTATCTGTTATTCCATTAAATATAGATGAGGATATTAGATTCCATCCTGTTAGTGTGTCTAAGACTGTATTGCTAATTCCTTCCCATCCTAGTATCTCAATATCAAATGAATCCTGCGATATAACAAGGTATGATTCTCCAGGGACTAGGTTAAAATCTGTTCCTCTTGTATAACCTTTCTCATATTTAACTAACTTAGACCATTTATCATTTCTAAGTTGTCCGACAGCAATTATTTTGTTATCGGAGTACGCTATTAAATCCTTTGCACTTTGTAGGTCGGAATCTTCTGTTTTAATTGCTTGTATGAAGTTTGTACCTTTCTTAAAGCTTAATACATATGTTTTTGATTCTGGCTCTTTCATACATGTGTCGTATGATACTCCTGAGAGTTTGTTTGTACATGATATGGCTGGAACCCATATATTACCTTTCTCTGTTGAACAACATACTCCAGCATACTCTTTCTCACAGGTTGTTCTATTATCTGTATCTAATTTAATACTATATTGTATTGTTCCTCCGTATTCGGATATTGTTCTTCCTATAGTCCATAGTTGATTACATGTTTTGTCATATTTACTGTCTTCCATATCACCTATAAAATTACTTTTTGTATCTAATTTGAGAGCACAGCATAGATGTCCTGTTTCTTCTGATGTACCATCAAACTGATCTATTATAGATGCAAATTTGTCATAGTTAACCTTTGTAGATGTTGTTGTAGAGGGGGTCGGTGTTGTACTTGGTACTGTCGTGGAGGAGGGTGTCCCAGTGCTACTACAAGTATTGTATGCTGTATTAATTGTATTACTCGAACTACATGCACTAGGTTGTGGTGCTATAGCAATATCATTATAACTAAAGGTGGAGTTATAGAATCCGAATACAGTTTGAATGGTTGTTAAATATGCTTTAGATAGGGGATTATTTACACCACTGCTACTACAATCTCCCAGTTGATATCTCGCAGCCCATCTTTGCTCTACAGAAACAGATGTATCACAGTTGGCTATGTAGTATCCTAGATTACTTCCACTAAACATATTAAGGAACCAATCAATCTGCTTTGTAAAATCTCGAGGTGGTACTTCTGCTTTTCCATGTATTCCGAAATCTTCTACGGAAGACATATTTGCATAATTACTCCCTCCTGATTCGTTAGACCATATTACAAATGCAAATAGGGGATTAACACCTTTAGCTAATGCTTTACAATATACATCTTCATAACAGGTCTCTGGATATCCACCCTTTGGGCATCCTGATACCCATGCATTTATAACTTGGGTAACTTTTGCTTTAGAAGGTGCATATGAAGAGTTATTAATAGTCAATCCAACTCTACAATTAGCACCTGTTTCTGCTGCATATAGGGGATTACTTATAATTTTTAGGAAAGAAGAGGCCAATTCTTGTTGAGTGGCATAGTTAGCATACTCCGATATCTTATACTCTTGTCCTTTTGAATCGAATGCATATGTTCCGTGATACTGTGTATTTAAAATATAGTTATCGTTATCTAACTCTATTAGTACAAGAGAGTTGGTCTTCCCCTCACCTGTTACTATCTGTGGAAGATATATCTCTTCTGCTATAGCTTTTGTCTCAAATGAATAATTTTCATTATATATTTTACTTTGAGAGTGTATTCTAAATACATATTTTGTATTTGGTGTAAGATCTGATAGGGTTGCTATATAGACTCTTTTGTCTGTAAGGTTGTCTTTGTATATATCAATCTCATCAAGAGTTGTATCTGTGTATAGTCCTGTTTCGTTTTCTGGTTTGTATGAGAGTATTTGTATATTATCATCGTCTGTTTTCCAATATATCTGAGCATCTACTGTAGATACATTTGCTACTACTATATTTGAGGGGGTATTTTGTACAGTATTGTTTTGTGTAAAAGATTTATAGAAGAATAGTGCTATTAAACCTAGAGAGATTATTCCAAATATTACGGATATTATAATAATTTTTTTATTTAAGGGTTTTTCCATCTATAGAAATGATATCAGAAAAGATATTTCTTTTGTATATTTGTTATATATCAAATCTTATCTGTGTATGTGGCATAGATATTGGAGCACCAACTTCTTCAAATTTCTTATTTGGGAAAGAGGGTAGTGTGTATGGAGAATATTTACTGTCTATTCTTTTCTTAAGTATGTTTTTATATTTAATATTAAAATTATTGAGCTGTTCTATAAAAGAGAGTATTTTGAACAAATCACTTTCATTTAGAAATATATCATCTGGTTTTAATTCTATTTTTGAATTATTAATAGGATTTACATAAGAGAATGAGACATTATTACGAATGTCATTTAAGTGAGTTACTATTTCATCGTAATATAGTGATGCCATAGCACCATGTTTTTTAAAGCTTTCTTTTCTTAATCCTAACTGTTTATATGGTCCTCCGTCATGATATAGATCCCAATCACTTAATTCATAATTTATATTTTTTATTTTATCTATCATTGTTATATATACAGATATTGTTATAAGGAATGCAGATAGTTTATCTTTGAAGTCTGGTTGTTTAAACTGTTTTCCTGTTTTGTAATCTATAATTTCTAGTTTCTTATATGGGAAATCTTGTGGGATATTAATTTCATCTGCTATGGCTATTAATTGTAACTTATTAGTTGGAAATTGTATGTTTAATATATGTAAGGATTCATTTATTAATGCACTTTTAAGGGGGTTTAGCTTTTCTGCATCTTTATTGTTGGATAGGGTACATTTTAATTTATATAGATCTTCAAATGGTATAGGGGATCCTTCCCACATATCCTTTATCTCTTGTGGTCTAACAATATACTCCTTTTGTTTTTTGTTTGTATAATCTTGTCCATTCATTCTCCAGTCATTCCAAAAGTTTTGCGTTATATCTTCTTTGTCTGAATATGATTTTGTATATTCTGTTATTTTATATAATGCCTGAGAATATGCCTCTCCTTTAAATGGAAACGTTATTAGAAAATCATCAAAGTTTGGATAATGATTCAGTTGTGATGCTCTTGTAAAGATTTGGTCAAAGTATTGATAGTTATGAATTAGTGTTCCATATATTGACCATTTGGCACTTTTAAGGGCTTTTTCTTTATCCATTGGTTCTATATCTTGAATCTGTTTTTCGAAATCATACTCAGAAGAGGAGTTCTGATACATATCATTGAGATCTATTAATTTCTCTATTTTGGATATACTTAATCTTGAACCTGGGAGTTGATTTTCTACTGTCTCTTGTACGGGTTTACTTAAATCTGTAGCTATCAGGTTCTCTTGTATAATCATTAAGTTTTTCTAGTGATTTATTTTGTACTATCTGTTATCCCATTTATTATAGCCAACATTACTCTTGTAAATCTGGTTAGTGGTAGTCCGTTTCTATCATACCAAGCACTATGTAGCGATGCAGATAACTCTGTATCTTCTATATCATCTGCCATACCTTTTACAGTGTTATACTCTGTTTGTGTCCATCCAGAAAAACCATTGTGTTTAACTATAGTATCGTATATATATTTATCTACGCTGTTGTATGATGTGACTTTGGATATTTTCCCCTCGTATGTTGTAATATCTTCTTGTAGTGCTAGTATGTCTTCTGTTTTTGTATTATATTCTGTTTGTAGTGCTTCGTAGTCTGATTTAAGTGTATCATTGCTACTCTTCTCTGTTATATATAAGTATGTTAGGGTACCAGATGATCCAAGGAGAAGGACAGAAAGTATAATTACTAATAATGGTAGTTTTGATTTAGTACCATTGTTATTTGTTTGGGGCTTTTCCATATTAAAAAAAGTAATATTATTAACTAGTATATATGGATTTAAATATGAAGGTCAACGTGTAAGAATATCCTGTTATCTAGATATTAATTACCAATAGGTATGTGGCGATTAGTCCGAAAGTGATACAGGCAAATATTATTACAGTCTTTATAAATAGTTTAACTGCTTGTTCTTTCTTTCCATCTAAATATAGCCTTAATGGTTGATAACAGAATACATATCCCATTACAGCAGCAGATAGTGTAAAGAGAGATATCATTATAATAGGTGCTACAAATTCACTTGTATTACTTTGGAGTGTAGATATACTGGATATACCTGTTATTAGTAATACTATAAAGATAATATATAGTATTGCTATTAATGCATTTATAAATGGTTTCTTTGTCATATATAAAGTATATATGAATATAAACTTAATGTATATTACATATTCCTGAACCTTGAATTTTGGATGGAAAAAGCTATTCTTCTTCCAATAAACTCTCTACAGTTACCCATTTAGCATTTGGCATACTATTACATGCTGCCATAGCATCAGGTATTGATTCAAAAGTGTATTCTCCAGGTCCTTCTTCATATACCCATGCTATAAACTCCATAACAGAGTTCCCATTCATTTGACATCCTCCGAATTCTGAATAAGGGCATGCATTGAGAGAAAAATTTCTTCCTTCGCCACAATTTAATTGAGCAGAATTATCATCCTTCCACATTGAACCAATATAATCTATACAATTACTTGAATTAGGGATATCATTACAACTAGCATATACTGTTCTTTTCCCCTCTTCTTTTAAAGCATCAGTGGTTTGTTGTAAATCTATATCTTCATCTATATTAAATCCTGGACCAAGAAAATCTATTTTACCTGCTAGAAAGTAGTAGAGTAGTGCACCTGCTCCTAATACAAGGAGAACAATTAATACTTTTTTCATATTATTGAATTAGTACAATTAATACATATCCTATCATGTATTGGCAGAAATATGTATGAAAGCATATTATAGTCTTTAGGTTATGGAGATATCATGAAGGACTAGGGTAAACTCCGCGTTCTTCAAATGGTGCGAACTTATTATATCCAAGGTTTTCTCAAATGAGTGGAGAAGGTTCTCTATTTTCAAGTTCAAAAGACCAACCCTCATTTTCCATAAGAGTGCTTATTGTTGTAAAAGTAACTCTTTCTGCAAATGAGTCTCCATATCTATCAGATATTCTTGTCATCGCAGCAACTACTATCTCTGGGTCATGATTCCTTAGGCCAATCTTCAAAAGTCGCATAGTATCAGCATTTTCCTGAATAATCTCATTTAAATTTATTCCTTTTTCTGAGGATTCTATATTTCCCATGGAAAGAATTATATCACAAACATTGATATAAAAAGGATTTTTATTGGCTCCGCATACTGAGTATTGTGCGAACTGAAATAATAACATTGTTGTTGCAAGATGTAGGTAATGAAGAGTTGCAGTCTTTAGTAAAGAATATCCTTATTAAAAAGGTTTTGTAGGAGAGTTTTTTCTGAAGGAAATTAGCCCTTTCTATTAGATAGTGTATGGGAATATAACTCAGTAGAAATAAAGTATAATTGAGTATATGAAAAGATGTGTGTTTTGCAAATCAAGTGAAAATATAACTAAAGAGCATATTTTCCCTATATGGTACAGGAACTTAAACAAAATTGAGCTAAAGACTTTGCATCACTTATCTTTTGAACATCCAACACAAAGGATACTATCATCTAAAAATATCTCTGAGATGAAAATGAAATTAAAGTCAGAGAGGAGATATCCTATTAATTCACTTGTTAATGGTTATGTCTGTAAGAAATGCAACAATATTTTTATTAATAAGATAGATGGGAATGCAAAGGATATTGTCTCCAAGCTACTAAATGGGAATTTTGAAAAAGGAGATTTCACTGAAGAGAATTGTAAGGCACTTTCTAAGTGGGCATATAAGACAGTTCTCACTTTGTGTAATCCAAATACAATTAATTTTAAAAAATTAATACCAGATTCTGCTTATGAAGATTTCTTTGTTACAAAGGAGGTTCCTGATGATGTTATTATCTCACTTGGGAAATTAGAAAAAGAGGCAAAAAATACAGAAGTACTTTGGAGTATTAGTCAAAATTTTCTCTTTGAATTTTCCCCCCATTCATCCTATGCAAAGGATATTGTTAAAGAAAGTACTTTTATACTCAATCAAAAAAAGTCTAACTTGTCTGTTACAATGTCTTTTTTAAAGAAATGTAACAAAGATAGTTTCCATGTAATTCTCAACATAAATGGGTTCCTTTTAAGAGTTGTATATATTCCAAGAACTGATTTGTTTTCTCTGAGGTATGATAATGGTGAGATAATAGTACATCCTAAATTAACATCTAAGATGGAAGATCTTATTGAATATGAAAATATGATGAAATTTATGTTAAATCTTCATCTTGTGTATAAGGGTATTGAAAGATAATCAAGGGTTTCTTTTAGAATGAACTTTGCAGTATAATAACACAATACTTACACCTAGGAATGTAAAGATATGGCAAAAGAAGCTCAAGCAAGAATTAAGATCAATGATCTATTAACTACATCAGGTTGGAGATTGCTTGATGACCCAGTTAAAGGAAAGGCTAATGTCTCCTTAGAAAGTAATGTAAAGATTGAAAATAATCCAGGGAATAATTTTGAAAATGTTGAGACTAGAGATGGTTTTGTAGATTACCTCCTGTATGATGCAAATAATTATCCTATATGTGTATTAGAAGCTAAATCAGAGGATAAACATCCATTGGATGGTAAGGAACAAGCAAGAGATTATGCTAATTCATTAGGTTCAAATGTAAGATATATAATACTTTCTAATGGAAACCAGCATTTTCTTTGGGATATTAAGTTTGGGAATCCAAAGAATATAGATACTTTCCCCACACTAGAATCCCTAATATCTTCAAAAGATTTTGTTCCAGATAAAAACAGGTTAGTTAATACTCAAGTTGGAAATGATTACATAGCTCTCACTCAAAATCCTGATTACAATATTGACCCAAGATGGAACACGGAAGAAGGTAAGAAAGAAATGATTGAAAGGGAAGGATTAAGATTTCTAAGACCATATCAATTAAATGCAGTTATTGCTGTTCAAAAAGCTGTAGAAGCTGATAAGGATAGATTCTTAATGGAAATGGCAACAGGTACAGGTAAAACCCTGCTCTCTGCAGCAATAATTAAACTCTTTCTTAAGACTAAAAATGCAAGAAGAGTGCTATTCCTTGTAGATAGAATTGAACTTGAAAACCAAGCAAAGAAAAATTTTGATGCATACTTAAAGCCTGACTTTACTACAGTTGTATATAAAGAAGCTAGAGATGAATGGAAGAAAGCTGAAATAGTTGTAACAACAATACAAAGTATATCTTCCAATAATAAGTATCTTAAAATATTCTCACCAAATGATTTTGATTTGATAATATCTGATGAGGCTCACAGATCTATCTCTGGAAACAGTAGGGTTATTTTTGAGTACTTCATAGGATATAAGCTTGGTTTAACTGCTACCCCTAAGGACTATCTTAAAAAGGTTGATCAAGAAGATTTGGCAGAACAAGACCCAAGAGAATTAGAAAGAAGAATATTACTTTCTACTTACAAGACTTTTGGATGTGAAAGTGGTGAACCAACATTTAGATATAGTCTAGTAGATGGAGTTAGAGATGGATTCTTAGTTAATCCTAAGACTATAGATTGTAGAACAGAAATTACAACCCAATTACTTTCAGAAGAAGGATTTGTAATGACACAAGATCCTGATTCAGAGGAAGGAGAATATGTAAGTACTGATGAACAAGGAAACCAAGTAGTATATAAAGCAAAAGATTTTGAAAAGAAGTTCTTTAGTGAAGAAACAAATAGAAAATTTGTAGAAGCATTTATCCAAAATGCTCAGAAAGACCCTATTTCAGGGGAGATAGGAAAATCAATAATCTTTTGTGTAAGCCAAAGACATGCATCAAAGATTACAAATCTTCTTAATGAATATGCTATGGCTATGTATCCAGGGAAATATGAATCAGATTTTGCTTTACAAATAACCTCAAATGTACAAAATTCTCAACTATTCTCAACACAATTTGCTAATAATAACCTCAGAGGTTCTACAAAGTTTCTTGATGGATACAAATCAAGTAAGACTAGAGTGTGTGTAACAGTTGGAATGATGACCACAGGATATGACTGTCAGGATTTATTAAATGTTGCTCTACTGAGACCAATATTTTCTCCAACAGATTTTGTACAGATAAAGGGTAGGGGAACAAGAAGGTATAAGTTTATATATTCCCAAAGGGAGGGTGTCACAGTTAATGAAATTGTAAAAGACAAAGAATATTTTAAGCTTTTTGATTTCTTTGCTAACTGTGAATACTTTGAGAAGGAGTATCCATATGATGAAATACTACCATTACCAAAGCAGAGAGAAGGTACTACAGGTGGAACTACTGGTGGAGAAGGACCTTTTGAACCTCCAGTAGGACAAGATCCTGAAGGTATCTATGGTGGTACTGATGTGATAACTGTATTTAATGAAATTGAGATTGATGAAAATGGTATGAGAATTGATAGAGAGCTTTACTCAAGTAAGTTTGAAGAGAAGCTTAAAGAGGTATATACAGATGTTCCAGAGTTTAAAGAAGCAGTTGATACAAATGATTATGAAACAGCACAGTATGTAGTTACCTCTCAACTCTTTGATAAGCCAGAGGAGTATTACAATATGGATAGGTTAAGAGAGAGTTACAAGAGTGATAGGAGGATATTTTTAGCAGATATTCTAGAGAAGGTATTTAAAGGGAAAGCATTTAAAACAAAAAATGACTTAGCTGAAGAAGACTTCCAAAACTATCTTGTGCTTAATAATGTCCCTGCTGAAGACTTCTATGATGTAAAAGAGTTTTTCAAGCTATATGTTGCAGATGAGACTTTTAGAAGAGATATAAATGCAAATGAGATAACTAGGTATGCAAATGATCCCATACTTTTTAATGTCATAAATAAGCTTGGAAAAGAGAATATCCAGTATGTTACTGAGTATGTAAAGGATAATGTACAGATAAATAAATATTACAACAACTAATTATGTTAAATGGAGATACAAAAAGAAAGATTCAAGGTGCTAGAGATATATTAGTTGGTAAGATACCTGTACCAACAGCACAAGTAGAACAAATTACACTTGCACTTATGTACAAATTCATGAGTGATATGGATGAACAAGCTAAGAAGTTAGGAGATAAAACAGGATTTTTTATAGGTGAGTTTGAGAAATATTCATGGAAGAACATTACAGATACTACTTTATCAGCATATGATAGGGTAGCTTTGTATTCAGAGGGATTGGAGAAGATGAATAACAATCCTAATGTCCCACAGCTCTTTAGAGACATATTTAAAGGGGCCTTCTTGCCCTTTAAAGACCCAGAAACATTAAAGCTGTTCTTAGACCAGATAAATGAAATAGAGTACACCCATAGTGAAGATTTAGGTGATGCATATGAGTACTTACTATCTGTAATGGGTTCACAGGGTGATGCAGGGCAATTCAGGACTCCTAGGCACATAATAGACTTCATAGTACAGGTGGTAGATCCTAAGAAAGAAGATAGGATATTAGACCCTGCTTGTGGTACTGCAGGTTTTCTCATTTCAGCATATAAGCATATTCTTAAACAGAATACTGCTAAAGACTCAAAGGTATTAGGAGATAATCTCTCTCCAATGGATAGAAGGAACCTGACAAAGAACTTTGTTGGTTATGACATATCTCATGAGATGAGAAGACTTTCTTTAGTAAATATGTATCTTCATCAATTCTCAGATCCTCAGATATATGAATATGATACTTTAACAAGTACAGACCATTGGGATGAGGATTTTGATTGTATATTGGCTAATCCTCCTTTTATGACTCCTAAGGGTGGTATTAGACCTCATAATAGGTTTTCAGTAAAGGCTAATAGGGCAGAGGTTCTATTTGTAGATTATATTATGGAACATCTTAGTACTACTGGTAAGGCAGGTATTATTGTTCCAGAGGGCATCATTTTTCAATCTTCTAATGCATACAAGAATCTAAGAAAATTGCTTGTAGATGATAATTATCTTTGGGGTGTTATTTCTCTTCCTCAAGGAGTATTTAATCCTTATGCAGGTGTTAAGACCAGTGTATTACTTTTAGATAAGAATATTGCAAAGAAGACAGATAATATATTGTTTGTAAATGTTGAGGGGGATGGTTTTGATTTGGGTGCTCAGAGAAAAGAGAATGGTAAGAATGATTTGCCAGAGGTATTAAATAGTTTAAAGAAATACAAGGAGATGGTATTGAATGACAAAGAAATTAAGGAAGAGGAATTATTTAATACAAATGTTGTTGGAAAAAGTAGGATTAAGGAGAGTGGTGATTACAATTTAAGTGGGAATAGATATAAGAGTAGTGAAAGAAACTTATATGTAAAGGGGAAGTGGGAGGAAGCAAATCTAGGAGATATTTGTATCATTGAATCTGGTTCTAGAGAAAAAGGAGGGTCTATTGATGAGGGTATTCCTAGTATAGGAGGTGCGCAGATTGATGAGTTTGGAGGGATAAAAACCAACTCTATGGTTTATGTCTCAGAACCTTATTATAAAAACATGAAGAAAGGTGTACTTAAGAAAGGTGATGTATTGGTTGTTAAAGATGGTGCTACAACAGGGAAAACAGCTTACTATGAGGAACAATTCAAAGATGCAGCTGTAAATGAGCATGTATTTATTCTTAGAGCAAAAGATGGACTTATACTTTCAAAGTACCTGTTTTATATAATTAAATCAGAAAATTTTCAGAAGAAATTAAAACCTTATGTTAAAGGAATGATAGGTGGGATTAGTTTAGATATTAAAGAAATTAAAATTCCTCTCCCTCCAATAGAAGAACAAAAGAAAATAGTAGATGAACTTGATAGATACCAAAGAATTATAGATGGAGCAAGAATGGTTATAGATAATTGGAAACCTGAGATAGAAATAGACCCTGAATGGACTTCAAGGGAGATGGTGAATGTAGCCAATATAATAATGGGACAGTCTCCTCCAGGTTCTAGTTATAATAAAGAAGGGGAAGGAAAGCCTTTTTATCAGGGGAAATCAGAATTTAGTACTATTTATCTAATGTCTCCCAAAACTTGGACAACAGATCCTAAGAAATCTGCTTCTCAGGGTGATATTGTAATGTCTGTTAGAGCTCCAGTAGGGCCTGTAAACCTAGTTAGAGAGGAGATTTGTATTGGAAGAGGTCTTGCAGCAATACAGTCTAATCAAGAAGTTATTGATAATATGTTTCTATTCTATTATCTTAGAACCATTGAAAAAAATATAAAAGGAAATGGAGGGGCTGTTTTTGATTCAATTTCTAAAGCAAATCTAGAGAATCTAGAGATAAAAGTCCCTGAGATGAAGAAACAAAAAGAGATAGCTAGAAAACTTGAAATGGAAGAAGGGTTGGTTGAAACACTCCAAGAAAAAATAAAAGAAATAAAAAGAAGATCAAGAGATTATATAAAATCAAAAATATATGGAGAAGTTTAAAAAATTTGTATCATATGTTAATTCCGTTGGGAAATCATGGCTAAACATTGTATTTTTTGTCTTGGATTTATTGAGTTTTTTAGCAATCTATTTTAATCCCTCTCTGACTTATCTTCCAATCTTGTTTACTTTATTTTTACTTGTCTCATTTGCATACTCATCTTTTTTATATTTTGAGAAAACAGTAGGGGAAGAGGTAAGTATTATTGTTAAGCATAAGCCAGTGCAGAGAATATATAGAGTTCTAGAAATATATAATGCTAGTACATATGATATTGGGGATATTGAAATTAGAGTAGAATGGGAGCAATCTGAAGGTAGTCAATTTAGGAATCTAGAAGATGCTGTTGTAGATGTCAATGCTGAAATTGTTAAGGTGAGTCCTTCTCAGCTATCAGTTCTAAAATCAAAAGAAAAAGTGTGGGCAGTAAATGTCCCTCATCATTCTACAGATGGCAAAATGAATGTTGTGATAAAAGGTCTTAGGCTAGATATAGGCAAACCATTTATATTTGAGAAAGAGATAGAGGTGCCAAAAGTGGCAAAATAAACTAAAAAATGTTGGAAAAACTTAGGTATTTTTAACAAAAAATGGCAAAAACATATACAGAATTAAAGAAAAACACATCAACTTCTGAACTAAGGAAATTTATCTCTTCTATCATAGATATAGCAACTAAACCTCAAATATTCTCTCAATGGATTAAAGAAAGAAAGTCTTGGAAACACTTTTGGAATACTCCTGAAAAGATAAAAATCAGGGAAGAATTTGAAATTAAGAAAATCAAAAAATAAAACAATGACTTTTTCCTCGCATAGAGAGGACTATAATAACAACATTTTTGAGGGTAAAAATAGCTAAAAACAATAAAAATGGAACAAAACATCTCAAAAATTAAAGTATTTGCATACCTTAGAAAATCTTCTAAACAAGAAAAAGAAGGTACCCCAGAGAAACAACCTAACTCTCTTAACTATCAAAGAAGAGTTATTAAAGAGATTGCAGAGAGGAACAATCTTAAGATAGTAAGGATATTTGAAGACAAAGAGACAGGATACAAAGCATATGTAAGAGAGAACTTTAATGCTATGTGTGGTCTACTTGGTGACCAAGGTTCAGATGGAGAAATTAAGGGTATTATATGCAGTGAACATAACAGATTAGCAAGAAACTTTGGAGATGGGGGTAGAATACTTTGGTACTTACAGAATGGAGAGATAGAAGCTGTATATACTCATGACAAAATATTTACCAATAGCAGCAGTGATCAAATGATGTTAGCTATTAACTTTGCTATGGCTAAGAACTCTAGTGATGAGACAAGTTATAGAATGAGACAAACTTGGAGAAGTAAGGCAATAGCAGGGATGCCTCCCAATCAGAGAATAATAGGATATAAGTATGTAGGAGACAAGGGAAAGAAAGTGTGGGTAAAAGATCCTAAAACAGCCCCTTTGATAGTTAAGGTATTTGAAACTTATTCTACAGGAGAATATTCATTAGAAGAAATAGCAAGGTATGCAGCTTCAATAGGACTTGTTAATAAGAGTAATGGTAATAAACCATATGGAGAAAATACCGTGAGAGAATGGTTATCTAAGAAGGAATATATTTGTATCTTTGAATATGAAGGAGAAAGGCACAAAGGAAAATATCCAAGGATGATAAGTGATGATTTGTTTTATAGAGTACAAGATGTTCTATTAAAGAGGTCTCACAGGAGAGGAAAAACTAAGAACAGTTATGCATATTCTCCAAAGCTTATTAAATGTTCTAATTGTGGAGAGTATATGACAGGAGATATTCAAAAAGGAATAGTGTACTATAAATGTCCTCATAGAAAAGAGCCCTGTAAGAGTAATCCTAAAGAAAGACTTCCCCATCTAAAAGAAACTTTTATTGATGAAAGTATTATGAAGAAATTAAAACAGATAGAAATATCAGAAGAGAAATGGAAAGAACTCTCTGGATTAGTTAAGGCAAATTATCAATATGCAGTTGCTCAGCATGAAGAAGATCTAAGGGAGATGAGAACTAAAGTTGGTTATGAAGTAGGCTATAAAAAACAATACTCAAAAGCCATATCAGAGCTTAGAGTAAAAGGTACTTTAACAAAGGAGGAAGAAGATGAATTGACAGGCTATCAGGATTTAATCTCTGATTGTAATAAAACTATTGAGCTATATCAGAAAGCAATAGACAAAGCTAAGGAAGTGATGAATGAGATTCCTTTTGAGATGGAAGGATTCTTGGAATCTTTAAAAATAGCAAGTACAAGATTTAACCAAGGTACACCTGCTAACAGAAGAGTGATTGTAGAGACTCTTTGTGCGAACTTAAGATGGGATGGTAAGAATGTAGTCTGGGATTGGAAAAACAAGTATAGAAATTTAATAAATCAGGAAAATGACATAGATTGGCTCCGCGAACAGGACTCGAACCTGTAACCGAACGGTTAACAGCCGTTTGCTCTACCATTGAGCTATCGCGGAATAGCAACTAGTATTATATATTCACTATATTATTTCTGCAATATTTCCTTCCTTTTTGTTAATTCCTTCCTTATATCATCGTAGTTGTATATAGTTTCAGGATAGTATGTAATCTGGAAATTTCTATTATCATATTCCAGAAACTTACGACATGGTCCCCAATCATTTTTTTGATTTATGTTCCTTGTTAATATTTTCCCAACTACTCTGTTTAATAGTTTCTTGTCATTAAAATCTACATCCCAAATGTTAAATTTGTTGTCTATACTAGATATGGATGCAATATTTGATGCTGTTATAATAAATCTTTCTTGGGGGAGAGTATCTGTATTTTCAAGTTTCTTCTCAATATTTATAGGATCGTTGAAGTAGTTAATCTCTTCAAATTGTTCTTTAAATTCAGTTTTTAATACAGAGGCATATCTGTCTTCATTTGGTGGTAACTGATATTCTACAGGAGTTGTTTTCCCTGGATCGGGGGTATTTTCTTCCATATATTAATACAAGACTAAAGTTATTTGTCATATACATAGAAATATATGTATTATTAAGTATATATAATTTTATACATAAATTATATGCTTAAAGACATTATCCAAATATCTTTTGTGGGTATGGAGCCAACAGAGGCTCTTAAGAAGTATGTTATAGAGAAGATATTAAAGAAGGGAAAATTGTTTGAAGAAGCTACCAGTATAGAGGTATTTCTTAAAGAGAATAAATATAGTAGGGGGATAGATCAAGATTTCAGAGTAGATATTAATGTTAAACTTCCTAAATCACCTGTTAGAGTGGAACAGAGAGGTCCAGATATGTATGCAAATATAGATATGGCAACAGATACACTATTTAGAAGATTAAAAAGATATTATGACAAAAGAACATATTGGGAAGGAAAAGAATCATGGAAAGTATTAGAAGCAGAAGCACAATTAAAGGAATTAGAAGAGGAATCTGATATAGAAGATTATTCCGATTATGTACCAAAGATATCTGTTAGGAAGGTTATAAATGATATGACACCATTAGAAGAGGGGGAGGCTATAGAAAGAATGGAACTTCTTGGATATGATCAATTACTTTTTAGAAGCAAGGTTACAGGGAAGATATCTATGATATATAGAAGGAAAGATGGAGATTATGGTCTTGTAGAGCCATACGAAAGTTAACAAAAGAGGGATGCATAACATCCCTCTTCTCATATACACAGTATATTTAATTACTCTTCTTTAGAACTATTTAGAAGATTATTAATAATATTTCTTGTAGTAGTTAAGAAACCATATGCAGGTTTGTTTGTAGAATTATCCTGTATCTTATACTCTGCCTCTTTCTCTGTTAACCAACTACTCTTTTGACTCTGTACTTGCTGTTGTATATATACCTCTAAAGTTCTTTCCTTTAACTGATCATAATCGAGTTTCTCTCCATCCTCTAATGCTTCTGTCTCATCTGGGAATATAACATCACTATACTGATTAAAGAACTCTTTAACATCATCATCCGTATATTCTAATGTTGGAGTTAGGATTTCTGTTATAAGGAGATCTAACTCTATCTGATCTTTTAATTCTTCTTCTGTTATATTATTTGCTATTAGTGCACTATCATATGCTTCTTGTCCACCAATACTGGAGATGATAGTATCTAACTCTTCCTGTACATCCTCTTTTGATACTGTTACATCTGCCTTCTTTGCTTCTTTTCTAATAACTGCCTCATCTATTAACTGTTGTGCAATAGTTGAACCATATGAAGATTCTAATCTCTTATGCCATTGGCTTTTGGAAATTCTTAACCCGTCTACTACTGCTACACTATAGTCATTATTTAAATACTGTACACCTAAATCGATTAATGTGAATACTGATATTATGATTATTACCAATCCTATTATTTTGATAACTGGTTTCCAATTCCAGTTCTTTATTTTAGAAAGATCAGGTTTCTTTATTATAATTTTAACCTTTTTCTTTGCTGGGGCTTTTCTTACAACCTTCTTTTTAGAAGTACTCTTTGCTTTTGCCATGATTAGTGGACAACTATTAATTTAATACTTCATAGTGTATCAAAATATCCTGTAAGAATAAAGGGGGTTACTTAAGATGTACGTATATAGTTCTATATCCGTATTTATAGGAGCTTGTTTTATTGTGTACAATAATTGCATAATTCTGGTTACATTTATCAACCCCTCGGTATAAAGTCCCATTATCTGCTGCCAAAACAGGAGCATTAGCAGAACCTCCAGGTTTAGATAGATCTATAGCATAACCGGAATGATAATCTTGTGTCATGATAACAGTACCACCAATCGGAACTTGATAGTTTTTGGAGTAGACATAAGGCCAATTCCAGCCATCCCAACCTATTATTCCTGAACCTCCTCCCCATGTTAAGTATGTGGGGAATGGATTAACATTAGCAGAAAAATATCCAGAACTATTTTTATCTATTCCGAAGTGTAGATGAGAACCTGTAGAACAGGCAGAGGCTCCAGGATATACATAGCCGATAACATCTCCCTTATATACTGGTCCAGAATTAACAATACTAGACATATGTGTATTAATATACTCAAGAATCTCAGCATCTAACTGCTTTTGTAGATCCTTATTCTTACGTATTGCTTGTAGTAGTGCCTCCTCCTTGGCTTTAGATTCTGCAAGTAATCTATTCTTTTCAATTTTCTGACTCTCTAAGTTATTTCTTTCCTCTGCTAATTCTAATTTTTCTTCCTCTATCTTATTTCTTTGTATTTGTAACTCTGCTTTCTGTCTACTTAATTCATCCTCTTCTTCTTTTAAATCTGTAATTTTCCCTGTATATTCCTCTAGCGATTTTATATCTTGAGATCTAGTAGTTATTAAGTATTTAGTTCTTCTAATTGCATTAGAAAAATTCTTTACATCAAGAAATATCTCAAATGCACCAACAAAAGAATATTTATATGATTCTGTTATTCTTTGATTAACTGTTTTCTCAAGTATGGTTGTTTCCTGCCTTAAAAGAGAAATATAGTCTTCTTTTTCAGTAATATCTTTTTCTAGTAGTTTGATTGAAACATCATTTGCGGCTATCTCAACCTCTAAGGTTTTAATAACCTTCTCTGTTTGTGCAACTTGGTTTGTTATATATGTTATTTTCTCCTGTAGGGTAAGCTGTTGATATTCTTCGCTACTTAAGCTTTTCTTTAGTGAACTTTGTTGATCTTGTAGCTTCTCTAGTTGGTCTCTTAGATAGTTTAAACACTCCATAGAATCTGGGTCTATAGAAGATGGGCAAGATACTGCATATACAACTTCCTTTTTATATGAGGATAATAGGAAGAAAGTTCCTATCGTAAGTAATATTCCTAATGTTATTGTAACAATCTTTTTCATACTACTCTTTCAAATATTTCTTTACAGCACTAAAGCTACTCACTATACCTAGTATACCACCTAATACAATATGTACTAGATAATATATTGGGATAAAGACAATATTTGGTGTTCTTAGAAAATCTAATTTAAAATCAAACAGTAACTGATTAACCCAGTATGAGAATTCTGTATTCTGTGCGTATCCGACTACAATATACCAAGTTGTTAAAATAACTGTAGCTGCAATAAAACCTCCTGCTATCCCGTAAAATGCTCCTTCTATAATGAATGGCATTCTAATATATCTTCCTGTACTCCCAACCAGGTTCATAATTTGTATTTCATCTTTGTGAGAGTTTATATTAAAGCCAATTGTTATACGTATTAGTGAGAAAGTAATAATTAAAAGACTTGTTATAAGAATGAGTGCGGATATATTTATAATATTAGAAAGAGATTTAAGATTCTCAACAACATCTTTAAAATACATAACTTCATCTATATTTGCATTTGTTTGTTTCTCAACATTTATTCTATCAATTACCGTTATTAAATCATCTACACTTTTTGCTCTTATCTCAAGACTTGGAGGCAGAGAATCTGCTGTAACTGTAGAAATTAAATCTGGATTATCTGCAAAGTCCTCTTTATATATCTCTAATGCCTCTGATTGAGAAACATATGTAATATCTTCTACTAACTCTGGGTCAAATAACTTATCTCTTAGAGTTAGAATATCAGCTTCTTTTGCTTCTTTCTTAAAGAATATTATTACCTGTGCTTTCTGCTCATAGTAGCTGACTGCCTTATTAGCTATAAGCGCAACACTTATAAAGAATGATGATATTCCTATTACTATTGATGATACAAAGATGGTTGAAAGAGATAGCCATTTGTTTCTCTTAATATTCTTCTTTGCACTATCAAATATTTTACCTGTTTTTGTCATATTATTTTTTATTATTTAAATAATTTGATACATATTTTTCTAAACTCTCTTTCTGTTTCTTAGAAAATTTAAGGTTTTCTAAATCAGCTCCTGTCAAATTGAGAACCATATCCATATTGTCTATTTTGGCTTTCTCAAATATTTCTTGTATATCTTTATCTAATCCACCAAATACCTCTTTTGGTTCTTCTTTTTTCTCTTGTTTATGTTTTTTTACAGCTTTAAAGGAATCATAATCTCCCTTTGTATCAGATACTATCTTCCCTTCTACAATCTTTATAACTCTTGTTTTCATCTGATTAACTATATCTCTATCATGACTTATTACCATTACAGTTGTTCCGGAATTATTTATTTTTTTTAATATATCGAGGATTTGGAATGCATTATCAGGATCAAGATTTCCTGTTGGTTCATCGGCAACTAGCATTTCTGGATTACTTGCTAGTGCTCTTGCTATTGCCCCTCTTTGTTGCTCTCCTCCAGAAAGTTGTTCTGGAAACAGATTTCTTCTATCCTGTAGACCTACAGTTTCTAAAAGATACTCGGTTGTTTCTTTTATCTCTTTGTCTTCTTTCCCAATGATATCTAGTGCAAATGCTATATTCTCCTCTAGTGTTTTAGTTGGAAGAAGTTTTATATCTTGAAAGACTATACCTAATCTTTGTCTATAGTTTGGAAGAAGTTTGTTTGGAAGTTTTGGGACCTCAATTTTATCAAAGAATATACTTCCAGATGTTGGGACTTCTTCTTTTATAAGGAGTCTAAGGAGAGTTGTTTTCCCGGCCCCAGATGGTCCTATTAAGAAGAAGAATTCACCTTTATCCACTGTAAAATGGACATCTTCTAGTGCTGTAATCTTGTCGTTATATTTTTTTGTAACATTATCGAAGAGTAACATGAGCAGTCTGATAAATTTATAACTTATTATATATTACTTCAATCTGACTTGCGCTTCAACAAACTTATCTATATTACCATCTAGTACATCTTCAGGATTTGAGGATTCGATATTGGTTCTTAAATCTTTAACTAATTTGTATGGATTTAATATGTAGTTTCTAATTTGATTTCCCCATCCAGCTATTTTGTAATTTCCCTTTATTTGGGATATTTCATCGACTCTCTCTTCATTTTTTATCCTCCATAGTTTTGCCTTTAACATACTCATAGCATTCTCTCTGTTTTGTGCTTGGCTTCTTTCTGATGAACAGTGTACCGTTATCCCTGTCGGGATATGTGTTATATGTACTGCTGAAGATGTCTTATTTACATTTTGTCCTCCTGGCCCCCCTGATTTAGTTGCTTTAAATTCTAAGTCAGATTCTGGTATTACAATATCTTTATCCAAGTCTTCTAGTATGGGAAGTACTTCTACACCTGCAAATGTAGTTTGTCGCAATCCTTGTGCATTATACGGAGATACACGAACAAGCCTATGCGCACCATGCTCTCTCTTTAGAAGACCATATGAATATTGACCAAATATCTTTATAGTTACTGTACCAATCCCTGCCTCATCTCCTTTCTGCATTTCAACTATTTCATATTTCCAACCCTGTTTATCACAGTACTTTGTATACATTCTATATAGCATCTCTGTCCAATCATTGGCCTCAACACCTCCTTGTCCTGCATGTATCGAGAGTATTGTATTTGAAACGTCATATTTATCAGAGAGGAATTTCCTAATAGAAAATCTATCTATACTATCTCTAATTTTCTGATATTCTTCTATTAATAGATTCTGGTCTGTTTCTTTCTCAGTTGAGAGAAAAAGTTGTGAGAGGGAATCTACATCCTCTTTGAGCTTTTCTATTTCATCAATTTCATCTCTTATATTTCTAATTTGAGACATTATACTTTGAGCTTTGTTAGAATCTTTCCAAAAATCATCTTTCAAACTTTCTTGTTCTAGTTCGGAGACCCTTTCTCTTTTTGTTGGTATATCAAGATTCTTGTGTATCTCGTATATATCGTCTTGTAAAATTTTTATATCTCTTTTGCTTAAATCTACCATTAGGTTATATTATATTTAAGAAGTAATATTATTTCTACTGCCATGTTTAATATATTCAAAAAAGAAGAAAAGAAAGAAGAGAGGAAAAGAGTACTAGATGTTAGGAAATTTGTAACATTAATTGTCATGGATGGTTTTGGAATACATCCAGATCCAGAAGGGAATGCCGTACTAGGAGCCAAGACACCATTTCTTGATACTGCATGGACATATGGAAGATCGACATTAATTCATGCCTCTGGAACTCATGTGGGAATGCCTGTGGAGGAGCCTGGTAATTCTGAGGTTGGGCATTTGAATCTTGGTGCAGGACAGGTGGTGTATCAGACACTCCCTAGAATTAATGATGCTATAACAGCAAATGAACTTTACAGCAATCCTGTTATAAAGGAAATGTTTGATATTGTGAAGAAGAGAGGTTCAAGACTTCATCTAACGGGTGTTCTAAGTGCAGCGGGTGTACATGGTCATATTAAACATCTGTATTCCATAATGGAATTGTGTAAAATTTCAGGAATTGACCCATATATACATGTAATGCTTGATGGGAGGGATACTGCTCCAAAAGAAGGGTTGTTGTATGTTTCTAAATTAGAAGAGAAAATTAAGGAATTAGGTATTGGAAGGATAGCAAGCATAATGGGAAGATTCTATGGAATGGATAGAGATAGTAGATGGGAAAGAACAAAAGAAGCATATGATGCTATGGTTGGTTTGGCGCAGGAAACATTTACAAATCCGATAGAAATTGTTCAGAAAGGATATTCACTAGGAGAGAATGATGAATATTTTAAACCTAGGATGAGGGTAGAGACAGATGGGAATCCAACAGGGATGGTAAAGAGTGGAGATGCCGTCCTCTTTTGGAACTTTAGAGAGGATAGGGCGAGACAGTTAACAAAGGTTTTTGTTATGAAGGAGTTTGAATATTTCCAGAGAAGAAATTATCCAACCGATATATATTTTGCAACGATGACTGGTTATGAGGAGAATTTAACAGCACATGTTGTGTTTCCTCCTCTTCCTGTTAAAAAATCTCTTTCTGAATATCTCTCTGAGAATGGGAGGAAACAGGTTCATATATCAGAGACAGAAAAGTATATGCATGTGACATATTTCTTTAATGGTGGTATTGAGGCTCCACACACAGGAGAGGATTTCTTTAATGTCCCATCTCCAAGGGTTGATAATTATGCTGTAATTCCTCAGATGAGTGCAGAGAAGATTAGAGACGAAGCTGTAAAAAGGATAAAGGATATTAGTACAAATAGTTATAGTTTTATACTTATGAATTTCGCTAATCCAGATATGGTTGGTCATACTGGAGACTATAAGGCCACTGTTAGAGCAAATGAGGTTGTTGATAGTTGTGTTCAGGCTGTAGCTATGGAAACTCTAACAATGGGAGGTTCAGTTGTTATAACAGCAGACCATGGAAATTGTGAGACAATGATTAATAGAGTAACAAAGGAGATTGATATAGCACATACCAACAACCCTGTCCCAATAATACTTCTTACAGAAATAGATGAAGTTAGACCTAAGATGGGAATTCCAATATCAAGAATTGGAACAGGTCAGAAAGCAAAACAAACAGGATTACTTGCAGATGTTGCTCCAACATGTCTTGGTCTTATAGGGATGGAGATTCCAGCAAATATGACAGGGGTGGATTTGAGAGCTGTTTTGTAATATTAGAATATCAAAATAAAGAGACCAATTATTATTCTATAAATACCAAATACTGTTAGCCATTTGTTCTTTTTAACCCTCTTTAATAGCAAGAGACATATATATCCTACAATTAATGGTACAACGAGCACGATTAAAAGTGTTACTATAGGAGGGAGTGTGTAGTCTGTGCCTTGAATATTTTTTAGAATTTCCCAGATAGAAGAACCAAGTAGTACAGGTATTCCCATTATAAAGGTGTATTCTAAAGAGGTAAATTTATCCAAACCAAGTAAAATTCCAGTAATTGTAGATACAGCGGAGCGAGATGTCCCAGGTATTAATGCAAATATTTGTGATACTCCAATAATAATAGATTTTCCGAGAGGGATATCTTCTAGGGATTTGTATTTAACCTTTATCTTTACATTATCTACTACAATCATCACTACTCCCCAGAATATTAACGCAGCAGCAATTATCCAATGAGCTCTTAGTGCCTCTTCAATTCTATGTTCAAATACAGCTCCAATTATTGCAATTGGGATTATTGATATTAATATCTTTAGATAGAAAGATATCTTCTTTTTTGTAAACAAATCTTTAAATAATGTCTTCCTAAAAAATATAACTAGTGCAATACTTGTTCCCAAATGTAGGGTTGTAAGTAGTAGTGTAGATACATCTATCTCCATTAAATGACCTAGAAAAATAAGATGTCCACTACTTGATACCGGTAGTAATTCTGAAATACCTTGTACAATTGCAAGAACTAGTAATTTGATATTTTCCATTACAATATATTATGGTAATATGAATATTATGACAACTAGGAAAATAATTTCAATATTTATAGGACTTCTTTGCACACTCTTGTTCCCAGTTTCTAAAGTCTTTGCAGGAGAGCCCATGTTTTCTATATATCCTAAAGGTGGGAATGTAAGTGGTGGGACCTTTACAGTAGATATACTTTTAGATTCAGCTGAGGAATCATTAGTTTCAGCTAGATTTACTCTTGTATTTGATCCAGAGTATTTAGAATTAACAAAAGCAGAAAGAAACAATGCTTTGTTTGACCAATGGCCAAGTGATGAGACTACAATAGATAATGAATATGGTGTTATTATGCTAACAGGATTCACACAATCAGGTTCGGGTTCTTTGTATAAAACAGGTAGTACTGCAGGTATTATTGCAAGATTAACTTTTAAAGCTCTCAAGAAAGGTACTACAAGTATAGATTGGGAATACTCTGGTAATCACGAACTATTTAAAACCTCTTTGATGAAAGATGGTAGTCCTCCTACAAATGTATTGGATTCAAAACCTGAATCGGCAACTTTTTCCATAGGTGGTGTTATCAATCCTCAAACAGCAATCCCTATGGATAAAATAATATTAGTACTTGGTGTTGTTCTTATTCTTTTTGGTGCCTTAATGGTTTTTGCTAAGCCAAGAAATTTCAATAGAACAAAAGGAACAGTAGTAATGTATGGTAAATAATAAATATCCTAAAGTTGCCCTAGTAACAGAATCATTATATTCAATGGGTGGAGCAAATAGGGTTTTGGAGAAATTCCTAGATATGTTCCCTAATTCCGATATATATGCTTTGTTTGGAGATAGGAATAGGGTATCTAATAAATTTAATAAGGTAAAAATATATTTCTCTTTTATAAATAAATTTCCATTTGTAAAGAAATTGTATAGGTACACACATTTCCTGTGGCCAATGGCAATAGAGCAATTTGATTTTACAAGTTATGATTTAGTCATATCCTCATCATCTAGTGTAGCCCATGGAGTTATTACCCCAATATATTGTAAACACATTTGTTATCTTCACTCTCCAATGAGATATGCATGGGATTTAAAAGATTTATATATGAAAGAAACTAAGTTTGGATTATTAAAGAGGGCAATAGTAAAGATATTCCTCAACTTTAATAGGGTTTGGGATACATGTGCATCACAAAGGCCTGATGTTGTTATAGCTAATTCAAAATTTGTAAAAGATAGAGCAGAGAAATACTGGGGAAGAAATATAGAGCATGTGATATGTCCACCAGTTGATAAATTTAACGGGAACATAGATATAAAAAGAGGCAATTATTTTGTATCTGGAGCACCATTTGAACCAAACAAGGGAGGGGATTTTCTAATGTATTGTGCAAGTATAATGAAGTTTAATTTGAAAGTGATAGGGGAGGGTAGTATGAGAAAGAGGTTGGAGAGAAAATATAGAAGATATCCAAATATACAATTTCTAGGAAAGGTATCAGAAAAAGAGAAATGGAATATACTTTCTAAAGCAAGAGGATATATTCTAACTGGTATAGAGGATTTTGGTATATTCCCTGTAGAAGCTATGTCTTGTGGTACGCCTGTATTGGGATATGCCAAAGGAGGGGTATTAGAAACAGTACAGGATGGGAAAACCGGGATATTATTTAAGGAACAGAGTTTACAATCATTTAGAAGAGGTTTTAGAGAAATAGAGAATAAGAAATGGGATTATAAATATATACATAGATATTCAGAGAAATTTACAAAGAGTGATTTTAGAGAAAAGATATTGAGTATACTTAACAATTGAAAAAAACTCTCTTAATTGTTATTATCTTGTTATGCCGAGATAGCTCAGTTGGTAGAGCATTTGTCTGAAGAACAAAGGGTCCCCAGTTCGAGCCTGGGTCTCGGCACCATGCGAGAGTAGTTCAGTTGGCTAGAACGACACATTGCCAATGTGTAGGTCGCGGGTTCGACCCCCGTCTCTCGCTCCAAAAGACATTTCCATTTTAATTTGTATTCATATAAACTGAATATATGGAAAATGCAGTAATCGATAAAAGACCGAGTATTCATATAAAAGAGAAAATATCTAGATTCAAACCAATTATATTTCTAAAGAAGTATTTACTATTATTTATCTTTGTCCTATTTGTGATTCTTAGTACTATATTTGGATTATGGAATATAAAAGGATATGAAGTTACAAATTTATCAGGAGAGGATATAGAGGATAATTTAAATAAATCAATTAGTTCATATATTGAGAATAATGTTATTGGGAAAAACTATTTTCTTCTAAAACTAAACAGTATAGAGGACAGTATGATTTCAGAGATATCATATTTAGAGGATGTTGATATAACAAAGATACTGCCGAATAAAATAGAATTACTTATTAAGGTATATGATCCAGAGCTAGTAGCTATCTTAAGGGAGGATAAGTGTTATCTATTATCAGAAGAGGGTGCTGTATTAGAACATTTGTGTGAAGAAGAAACAGTAGGATGTTGTACAGATTATGCACAAAACAATGAATTCTATATCCTAACAGCGGGTCTTTTTGACATATCTTCTCTAGAGAATGGGAAAGAAAAGTTATTATATATGGATAACATATCTAAGGTTATTAAGGTTGTAAAAACATTGGATTATGGTATATCCAAAATATCTGTAACAGAAGAATTGATAGATGTAACAATATCAGGGAATAGATTATTAAGGTTTTCATTTAATCAAGAAATCGATCTGCAGTTATCTAGATTATTAGTAGTAGCAGGCAAAATTCAAAGTGATGATATATCTTTTAAATCTTTGGATTTAAGATTTGAAAGACCAGTAATGAAGAAATAGATACTGTCCTTGATAAACTTTTAAATTTTGATTATATTAGTATATAGAACTTGCAAAAAACTGTTCTATGCATATAATAATTTGAAGTAATATTACTGCCTTAAATAACATGGCTAAGAAAATAATAACAGCAATAGATGTAGGATCGTTTAAAATCACAACAGTTATTTCCTCTGTTGAAGATAATCATGCGCCTACTGTCATAGGAGTTTGCTCATTTCCTAGTAAAGGTATAAAGAAAGGAGTTGTAGTAAATATCGATGATGCTACAAATGCAATATCTGAAAGTGTAACAGCAGCAGAAAGAATGGCGGGTGTAACAATATCTGATGTATTTGTTTCTATAAATGGCGAACAGGTTACAAGTCTAAATAATAAAGGTGTAGTAGCAGTTGCAGGTAGTGAAATTACAATAGATGATACATATAGGGCAATTGAGAATGCTAGAACATTATCCTTACCAGATAATCTTAATCCTATCCATATTATCCCACGAGAGTTTGTTGTAGATAACCAAGGTGGTATTAAATATCCAATTGGAATGAGTGGTGGGAGATTAGAAGTTGAGACACATATAATTACAGCACCTAATTCATATTGGCAGAATATTAAAAAGTGTGTAGAGCAAATAGGTCTTCATGTTTACGATGTAATATTTAATGGTTGGGCATCTTCTCTCTCTGTTTTAACAGATACAGAAAAGGAACTAGGAGTAACAATGCTAGATATTGGAGCTGGGACTACAAGTATAGCAATCTTCCAGGAGGGTTCAATAATTTACAGTAGTTGTATTCCTCTGGGTGGCAACAGTATTACAAGTGATATTGCAATTGGACTTCAAGTATCTCTAGAGGATGCTGAGAAGATTAAAATTAATATGTCAGATATATTGGATAATAAATGTGTTGGGAAGAAAGGAAAGGATATGGATTCTACACCAGCACTACTCAGAAGAACAGATGAACCCAAGGAAAAGAAATCAAAGGACGAAGATGTAGATTTAGGAGTTCTTGGGGTTGATAAAAAGATATCAAAAGATATGTTACAGAGTATTATAGAAGCAAGATGCGAAGAGATATTTGAGATGGCCAAGGATAATGTGTCTAAGGCAGGTTATGATATAGCTATGCCAGCAGGAATAGTTCTAACTGGTGGGACATCTCTTCTTAGAAATATAACAAAAACAACTCAGTGCGTATTTGGTGTCGCTTCGAGGGTTGGATATCCTTCTGGTCTTTCTGGAATGGTAGAGGAGATATCGGATCCTTCTTTCGCTTGTGTTCAAGGATTAATTAAACATGCATTAGATGATGATGTAGATATAGCAAATGGAGGGGAAAAGAAAAAAGCAAATGTAGGGGGTTTCTTTGGAAAGATTGGAGAATGGTTTAAGTCGTTACTGCCTTAAATAATTTAAATTAAAAAAGATATGCTAGTTAAAACCAATGTAGATCCAGTAGCAAAAATTAAGGTGGTAGGAGTTGGTGGTGGTGGATGTAATGCAATTAATACCATGGTCTTAGATTATGATATACAAGGAGTGGAATTTATGGCCTTTAATACTGACGCACAGACACTAAAAATGTCTCAAGCAGGTGTTACACTTCAATTAGGAGAGGAATTAACACACGGATTAGGTGTAGGTGGGAATCATGAAATGGGTGCACAAGCAGCAGAGGAGAGTTTGGATCAGATTCAGGAGCTTCTAGAGGGCTCAAATATGGTATTTATAACAGCAGGTATGGGTGGAGGAACAGGTACTGGGGCCGCCCCTATTATCGCTGGAGTGGCAAGAAATATGGGGGCATTAACAGTTGCAGTAGTTACAAAACCATTTGACTTTGAAGGAAATAAAAGAAGAGATATAGCAGAGGAAGGGATTGCAGCTCTTAGAGACAAAGTAGATACTTTAATTGTAGTTCCAAACCAAAGACTTCTAGAAATTATAGATGATAGTGAAAAACTATCCTTTATAGATGCTATGAAGAAAGTAGATTCAGTACTTGCAGAGGGTGTTAAAAGTATAGCCAATTTAA
>JAQWFF010000032.1 GCA_028704525.1 Candidatus Dojkabacteria bacterium
TTGTTATGTTTAGTGGACGTTCAAATGGTGTACATGTTGCTGAGGTTGAGAAATATGCTTTGGATATTGTTAAGCATAGCTCTATAATATCTCTTTTTGTTGGGAACGATTTAGAAAAGAATGAGACGTATGGAACTGTAATATATTCTCCATGTGTAGGGTATGTTAAAGATTTACAGGATGGAATAAAAGACCAACCCCTTCGAGTTAAAGATTCCTCTGCTGGAGGAGGAAATGATATTGTAATAGGGTGTAATGGTTTTAATGTTTATATGGCACATATAAAGAGTGGAAGTTTTAGAGTCAAGTTAGGTGATAAAGTACAGATAGGGGATGAGTTAGCAGAAATTGGGAATAGTGGAAATACAGATGGTCCTCATTTACACATACATGCTTTTAAAGAGGAAGGAGAGGATATAGTTCCTCTCCCAATGACATTTAATGGTAGGTACTTATATAAATTTGATGTGGTAGATAATTAACTACCAACCAAATAGAAAGTATCTAAAATCTATAAATGTTGATATCCCAAGTACACTTTTACCTGAAGATGCTCCTTTAGATTTTATCTTTGTTAAATCTATTACTATACTGTCTGTAGATCTTGTACCATCAGAAAAATATGCTGTTACTCTCACCCAGTTCTGAGAATGATCTAGTTTTGATTCTTCTATAGTATATTCATCTTCCTGTTTATCTCCTTCGTATATATTTTCGTTATTAAGAGTCAATACAGTCTTCTGTAATTTAGAACTTTCTGATATTGGGTCTAATTTAAACTTGATTGTAACATCACCTAGTGCTGTTGGAGAGTATCTATTTGCATTATTTGTTATTGGCTCTGTTATAGAGAGAATCTGTTCTACTGCTTTCTTTGAGGGGGTAGTGGATTGTGATGTAGTTGGTTCTTCGCTATCTGGTGTGGTAGTTGGTTCCTCTGTTACTGTCTCAGGTGTTAATGAGTTTATAGATGCTACTAAATCTACAAGACCATATCCAAAGACACCATCTTGTCCTGCTACTCCTAAATCTACGGCATTCTCTCTAAGTATTGTCCTAATTTGAGAGGATGTACATGTACTACAGTATGAGAGTACTACAGCAGCAGCTCCTGCTACATGGGGGGTTGCCATACTTGTTCCACTCATATATTTATATGTACCTCCTATATATGTAGAGTAGTTAGATACTCCAGGTGCAGCTAGTTCTCCTCCTATATTGCTAAAGCTTGCCAGTTTGTTATAACTATCTGTAGCTACAACACATATAGCTCCTGGGTATGCTGCTGGATATGAGCATGTTTTTCCATAATCATTTCCTGCGGCTGCAGCTATTATTACTCCCTTATTTGCTGCGTATAATATTGCATTTTTAAGGGTAAGGGAATCAGAAGAAGCTCCTAAACTTAAGTTTATAACTCTTGCTCCATTATCTGCGGCGTAGTATATACCTTTTGCTACATCAGATAGGTACCCGTAACCTTGGTTATTTAATACTTTAACTGGCATAATTCTAGCTTTATTTGCTGCTCCAATTGTACCTGCACTATTTTGGATAGCAGCTATTATTCCTGCTACATGTGTTCCGTGTCCATTATCGTCTGTTGCATCGGTATCATTATTTACAAAATCATATCCAGTTGTAATATTGGAGCTTAAATCTGGGTGTGTTAGTTGTACACCTGTATCTATAACTGCAACCTTTATACCACTCCCTGTTGTCTTATCCCATACCTTATCTGCTCCTATTCTTGATATTCCCCAATCTATTCTATCAGCAGTCATTTTTACAGGGATATCTGTTTCTACAGTTGCATCTAAATCACTTGTTAATGTTGTCGTATCGGTTTCTTCTGTTGTATTTATAACATACACACCATTTTTAGGCGTATCTGATGTGAATTCTACGGAATATTTTTCTTCAATTTCTTCTATCTCACTAGTACTTAATGTCTTTCCTATATTTAATATTTTCCTATCTTCATCTACTTTAATTTCTCCTTTCTTCTCTTCTGGTGTTACATCGTTTTCTATAACAGCAGGTTCAGGATTCTCTTCAAGTATTCCTGTCTCTGTAGATATATATGAAGAGCTTAGTGCTGTAGTTAGGTCGGGTCTTGTAATATCTGATAGGAGGAATATTCCAAACATTACAATAAAGGTGAAGATGAGGGTTGAGAGTATTATTGTTGATACTCCAAGAATGGTATATCTCTTATTATTCATATTAAGGGCAATAATATTATTTAATACATAATAGTATATACACGGATGTATTTTATGACAACCCTTTTTTATTCTTCCTTCTTCTCTTCTGTAACTTCGGTTGTTTCTTCAACCTTAGGTTCTATGGGAGTTGTTTCAGTTTTTATCTCTTCCTTCTTAATCTCTGGTTTAACAGATTTTGTATCTTTCGATTTTTTCTTTTTAATAATCAGTATTATTACTAATACTACGATTGCAGTTAGTATAATACCTCCACCAATAATATAGTTTATAATATTGTTTAACCATTTCTTTGTTGTTGATTCAGTATTAAGATCATCAACCATATCAACAGTCTCTTCTTCTTCTCCTGTCTCTTCTTCAAACACAGGAATTTCTACACTAGCAGTATTTGATACAGCAGAAAGTACATCCCCTTTATATGCTTTAACTTGATAGTAGTATGTCGTTTCCTCTTCAAACTCTGCTTGCTCTAGGTATTCTGTTACGGTCTTTCCGACACTTCCTATCTTTGTATATCCTGTGGTTGCTGATTCTGATCTATATATATGATATCCAGTTATATCAGCAGTCGTAGATGCAGTCCAAGTTACTTTTACTCCATCAAATGGACTAATGAACTCTGCTTCTACATTCGTTGGTTTTGCAATTGTACTTGGAGTAGGGGCTGGAATATCACTTCCTGGATCAGGTTCCACATCTTCATCTTCATAATTCCCCCCAAGTGTTACAAATCCGAAATCTTGGTCTTCTGCTGGGCTTGTATCTATGATTGCTGTTCCTCCGGCATAACATGGGACTGGAGATACTACCCAGTATGCAGTATTTGATGTTGTAGTTATAGTTATTTTGTATTGTTTAGTTGTATCAATAGATACTGGTTCTAGAAGGAACTCAAGCCATGATACCTGCGCAAATTGTGTTGTTTCTGTTTTAGAAGCTACTAACCCACCTCCGACCATATAGATATCCATCTTGATTGGGGCATTTATATCAGCACCACCAGCTATAGCCAATTGAACTTTTGTTAGATGGTTCTTTGTTGGTGTAAATGTTTGAGAAAGTGATGTATGGGAGAGTATTTTCCAATATCCATCTACATTCTGAATAGCATCATTGTCACAGTACTGGTCTTCTTCAAAAACTCCTGCGTATGCATTCTTTTGGGGTATGATATTAATTAAGAGTATTGCTGAAAGGACAAGGAAAATACTTAAGAGTATCTTTCTCATATATTTATATATTGGACAGTTTAATATATTAATACTATTTTAAATACAATATTAATACAAGAGGATATATTGAAAAGAGTAATATATTAAAATACAATTATTAGAGGGTGCTAATGATATGAAATATATAATAGAGAAGCATATAAATAATAATATTAGTAGAAAGTATAAGGTAGACTTTTTGGTTAAGGCATTTAACAAGTTATCAAGAAAGGATGAGGAGAAGATATACAGAATAGTAAGGATAATAGATTCCCTAGGAGAAGATAGTGTAGGGGAGACAACTGATAAAGATTATAAATTCCAAACAGATAATGATAAAGGTATAGATATATATGATGGTATAGTTACTGATTACACAAATAAAGAATCCAACAAGGATATAGATAAGACCGAGAATCATTCAAAAAATATTCGTAAGTAGGAAATTATTCTTTCTTAACAACTTTCTTCTTTGTAGCTACTTTTTTCTTTACTACTTTTTTTACTTCTTTCTTTGCTACAACCTTTTCTTTAGGTTCTAATGCAAGAAGTATTTTATCTAGTTTCTCTATAATCATATCTAACTGTTTACTATTATCTACTCCTTTAGTTGTATTTCCACTACCTCTCTTTTCAAAGCATGCACTGCAATATATTGGTTTCTCTTTACTTGGACTAAATGGTACTTTACACTCTTTTCCACAGTCATCACATATTGCTGTAAACATTTCTCTATCACCAGATGGTTTAAAACTTCTTCTATTAGAAGATCTCCTATCATTATCTCTGCTTCCACCACCTTCTTGTTCAAAGCACTGACTACAGAATATTGGTTTGTCTCCAGATGGTCTGAAAGGTACTTTACATGCCTTCCCACATTTATCACATATTGCATCATGCATAGTTGGTCTATCTGATCTTCTTCCTGAATATCTATCTTGATTGTAACCCATTATTATTAAAATTGAATATTATATTTGAACAGTATATGCTATTTGTCAAGAAATAACAAGGATTTTTATTATTCTGTTTTCTCTAACACAATCGTTATCTCTTTGGGCTCTCCTTTAACTATGGTGATTTCTTGTTCTCTTGGTATTACATATCCAAGTGGGAAACGGTTTGTATTGAAGAATATATAGTATGTTCCAGGTTCTAAGTTATATATTGCTTTTCCACTTGTATCTGCCTCTTTTATCCCCCATGCCTCAGGAGGACCATTTTGTTCTGATACATCTATCTCTATCCCTACCATAGGTTCTTCATCTTCATCTAATACTGTAACTGTTAGCACTTCTGAAGTATCTGTTGCTATATCTGTTTTATTGGAAAGGAAACCATTAATTGGATAGAAGCTTCCTAATAGATATCCTCCTATTAGACATAATATAAATACTAATATAATTAGAAATTTTTTCATTTTTAATCTCTAATAATTTATTATTTTATTTTATCAGATATAGGGACTTAATTCTCTGCTCTTATAATTCAAATGTTGTTAAAATCAAATGATTCTAAAATACTATTGACAAAGGGTTTTGGAAAGGATAATATTTCTGTTAGAACATAAACTGCTAACTTTTATAAACAATATGCGTACATTAAAACTGCTCCTTATTTCTCTTACAGTTTTCTTCTCACTGTCTATTCTTTTTTCATCAAAGGTGAAGGCCGATACAGAAGGTACTGTAACAGCTACTATAACAATAGGTGTTGTTTCTGTCACTGTTGCACCAACAAGTTTTGATTATGGTACTATGCCATTTAGTTCTACAGCAGAATCTTTTGATATTATTGATGAAGAGGGAGATAAAAATATTGAGTCTACTGTTGGGACATTAGTTACAGATTTAGATATCAAAGGTGCAAGTACTGTAGCTTGGACATTAAGTGATACAGCCATAGGGGAGAATCAGTATATGCATAAGTTTGGAGATGCTACAGACTCAACAACAAGACCTGCATCTTATACAGCATTAACAACTGGGTATGATAATGATCTTGCTGACGATGTAGCTGCAAGTGGGAGTGTCTGGTTCGGTTTGGAAATTCATTCTCCAAGTTCTGGTACTACTACGCAACAGAGTGCTGTAGTAACGGTATTGGCTTCATGGGCTGGATAATATTAAGAGTTGTTTATTAATATGAAAAGATTTTTTATTGCTCTATTTACACTATTCTTTTTCTTCTTTTTATTTTCTCCTGTAAAGGCGTCTGTTGGTGTTGGGGTAGGAACGGGGAAAATAGAATTGGATGAGGTGTTAAAACCTGGATTAAATTACGATCTCCCTCCTCTTACTGTATATAATACCGGAGATAAAGGATCAGAATATTATGTCTCAATTGAGTTCTCAACTAAGGAAGGGAAGTTAGAATCTGAAGAAGAATGGTATACCTTTACACCTTCAGAATTTTATCTAGAGCCAGATGGGTCTCAGGTAGTACAGATTGAACTAAATATTCCAATGAGGGGTTCTAAACCTGGTGATTATTTTGCTTTTTTAACAGCACAACCTAAAAAAGATGAGCAAAACGATTCTGCGTCTGTTGGTGTAGCTGCTGCATGTAAACTTTATTTTTCTATTCAGGCAGCAAATATATTCCAAGCCTTGTACTATAGACTTTCAGCATTGTTTATTCAATATAAGCCATGGAGTATAATAGTCCCAATTGTCTTAATAATCTTCCTCCTATGGTTATTATTAAGAAAGAAGTTTAAAATAGTAAAACAATAAAAAGAAAAATATTGATGTCAAATTACAGACACCTAATTTGTAAGAGTATTACTGTCCCCTTGATTGTTTTCTTCTTCCTACTTATAGGAGGATTTCCTTTATATGCAGATAATACAGGTAGTGTTGTAGCTACAGTTAGTATATCTATATGTGGGAATAATATAATAGAAGGAGGAGAGGTTTGTGATTCTAGTTCTCTTGATAATGTTAGTTGTAGTGATTATGGTTATGAGTATGGGGAAGTCCACTGTGGTATTTCTTGCCATGAGTTTGATATATCGAATTGTTCCGATTCAAATATAGAAGAGGTGGAGGAAGAGATTGTTAAAAAGGAAGGACCTATTGAGAAAGAAGAGACTAAGGAGAAGAAGAAAGAGAGAAGAAATCCATTAGAGGTTAATATCTCGCAACCTAATGATATAAACAAAATCGATGAGAGTGGGGTTGATTTGTTTGTTGAGGATGAGATTAATTTAAGAGGGGAGATGTTAGTGTACGACACTTCTATAGCAAGGGCACCACCTTAGTACATTAATATATATATCGCTCTTTATTCTCCTATCCCTACTTATATTCCTTGATTTCTTTTGATATGTTTATTGCTGTATTAAGCAATTCCTCATTTGATATAACAGTACCGTCGCTTCTATCTACCCTTATATATTTATTATCACTTAAACCAAGTAATACACAATTAATATTTCCATCTTCTTGGTATATTACATAGTTTTTCATCTGTATATCAGTATTTTCTTCTGCTGTTCGTCCGAGTAGTTCATGTCCTGTTTTCTGGTTTTCAATTGAAAGATACTCTAGTTGAACTAAGATGTAGTCTCCTGTAAGACCATCGTCTGTTTTGGTGAAGTATGTACAATTATATAAACTTTGTATTAATGGT
>JAQWFF010000005.1 GCA_028704525.1 Candidatus Dojkabacteria bacterium
ATTGCTTTTATCCTTAAATCATATGGGAAAAGAATTACCATGATTAAGGCTGATCCATACCTTAATGTGGATGCTGGTACTATGAACCCACTGGAGCATGGAGAAACATTTGTTTTGGATGATGGCTTTGAAACTGATATGGATATTGGTACATATGAACGATTTACAAACCAATCTTTTTCTAGACCTAATTCTATGACATGTGGTGCTGTATTTGAGGATGTTATTAAAAGAGAAAGAGCTCTTGAGTATGAGGGGAAATGGGTTAGTATTGATCATCATATACCAAATGCTGTTGTTAGGTGGTTTGAAGATGTGAGTAGAAGGGAGAAATCAGATGTAACAATTATAGAAATTGGTGGTACAGTTGGAGAGATTGGTAATGGATTGCTCTTAGAGGCAAATAAGATAATGAAGCTTAAAAATCCAAAAGATGTTATCCATGTTCATGTTGCATATCTTCCTGTTCCTCCTATGCTTGGTGAAATGAAAACTAAACCTGCACAGATGTCTGTTGAAGAGCTTAATAAACATGCTATACATCCCAACTTTATAATTGCACGTTCTGAGCTTCTGCTTGATGATGTTAGAATTGAAAAACTTTCTAAATATTGTTTTCTTCCTAAAGAGCATATTATTCCAGGCCCTGATGTTGATTGTATTTATGATATACCTATTAATTTTGAGAAATTTAATATTGGGAAAGAGATACTACATGAACTTGGTATGAAGTGTGGAGATAATCCTTTATATAGTAAATGGAAGAGGAAGGCTGCAAATATTAAAAAGCTTAAAAAGAAAGTTAATATTGGTATTGTAGGGAAGTATTTTAAGAGTGGGGATTTTGATCTTAAGGATTCATATGTTTCTGTTTTGGAAGCTATTCGTCATGCTGGATGGGATTTGGATACTAATCCTATTATACATTGGATAATACCAGAGGATTTGGAGAAAGGAAGTACTGAGGAGAAGAAACTTAAAAGTATGGATGGTATCATCGTGCCTCAGGGATGGGGCTCTAGGGGCTCTGAGGGCAAGATTAAGGCAGTTAAGATAGCAAGAGAGGCAAAGATACCATATCTTGGTCTTTGTTATGGTATGCAAATGGCAGTTATAGAGTATGGAAGGAGTGTATTGGGTCTTAAAGATGCCAATTCAGAGGAGATTAATCCAAAGTCAAAAAATTATGTTATACACCTTATGGATAGTCAAAAGGAACTCCTTAAAAAAAAGAATTATGGAGGTACGATAAGGTTAGGCTCTTGGCCATGTAAACTTGATAAGGAATCTGATACATATGATTATTACAAGAAGTTTGGGAATGGTTTATATAGTACTCTTCCACTAGTTAATGAAAGACATAGACATAGGTATGAGTTTAATAATGAGTATAGAGATATGTATGAGAAGGCAGGTATGAAATTATGTGGGAAAAGTCCAGATGATATGCTTGTAGAGGCTATAGAGTTACCAAAGAAGATACACCCTTTCTTTGTTGGAACACAGTATCATCCAGAATTAAAGAGTAGGTTTCTAGAAGCACATCCCCTATTCCTTGCTTTTATAACAGCTTGTTTGAAAAGAAAATAGTTATTATTTCTTAAGATAGAATTTAGCATCTACTACAACTGCTCTATCCTCTGTTAACATAACTGGATTTATATCCATACTAACTATTTGAGGATACGATACGAGTAATCTCTGTATCTTTATTATCAAGTCTACAAGTCTATCTTTTGCTAGCTTAGGTTTTCCTCTATAGCCATTTATAATCATTGATACTTTTGTATCATCAATTGCTTCCTCTACAGACATATTATCTTCAGGAACTAACATATGTTTTATATCTTTATATACCTCTGTATATATGCCTCCCAACCCTATCGCTATCAAATGACCAAAACCTAGACCCTTCTCTTCATATATATCACTATCACCTTCTCTATTTGCACCAATGAAGAATTCTAACTTTGAATCTATCATCTCCTGTATTAGTATTTCTGAAGATTTATTCCCAGTTACTTTAACTAGTGTCTCTTTGAGCTCATTAAATTTTTCCTCAAATTCTGTAATTGTTCTTATATCAAGATATAAACCCTTAAAATCAGTTTTATGTTGTAAATCTTGTGCAGTTGCCTTTATAGCTACAGGGAAATTTAAGGCAGCAAAATCTGTGCCTTCCTCAATACCTGTTACCACTGCCTGTTTAGGAGTATCAATCTTAAATTCTTCAAGAATCTTTATAGCAAGTCTATCTGGCATTATTGTTATATCATTGTCCTTTGTTATTCTTAAAATCTCTTTCTTATATTTAGGCCTCTTAATATACTCTTTCACATCCATTATTTTTCTTTTGTTTGTTCCCTCTTCAAACTTAACAAGTTTAGAGATTAGATGTATTGCCTCTTCAATATCGTTGAAGAATGGAACTCTGTTAAGTTCTAATATCCTTTGACCAGATTTGATGTCTTTCCCACCTAGGAAACAGGTATATATTGGTTTAGGAGATGTTTTGGATATTTCTACTATCTTTTGAGCTGTTTCTTCTATTTCTGTTATTAATTGAGGTGTTAATAGAACAAGAATACTGTCTATTTCATTTTCATCAAGTATAGCCTTTATAGTATCTTCATATCTATCACTTTTTGCATCTCCAAGTATGTCTATTGGATTTTTAATACTTGTCTCTTTTGGAAGTATTCCTAGAAGCTTTTGCTGTGTTTTCTCTCCTATATCTGCCAATATTAGACCTTCTTTCTCAACCATATCGGTTGCTATTATTCCTGGGCCACCTGCATTTGTTACAATAGCTATGCTTTTCCCTTTAGGAAGTATGTTTATATGAATTAGGTTAATTAGAGCAAATAGTTCTTCTGAATTTTCTGCAAGTACTATATTCCCCTTCTTCACAGCAGCGATAGTTGTATCATATGAGGAAGCGAGAGAGCCAGTGTGTGATGTTATAGCCTCTTTTGCCTTCTCGGAGCTTCCTGGTGCTATAAGAAGGATTGGTTTCTTTGCTCTTTGAGATAGGGATACAAACTCTTTTCCATCTGTGAATTGCTCAAGATATAGTGCAAGTGCTTTTACATTAGTATCAGAGAATAGTTGCTCCATTAATTCATTCTCATGGATATCTGCCTTGTTTCCAAGAGATATTATGTGTGAGAATCCTAGTCCTTTCTCACAAGCCATATCCAATATAGCGGTACAGAATGCTCCTGATTGAGAAATGAATGCTATATCTCCCTCCCCAGGATTTTCCCTTGCGAAAGAAAGATTAATCTTTGCTCTATTATCTATATATCCTAGGCAGTTTGGTCCAAGGAGTCTTATTCCTGCATTTTTTAATTTTTCTGTAATTCTATTTTCTAACTCTTCTCCCTCTCCTCCGACCTCTTTAAAGCCGGCAGATATTATTACAACAGTTTTAACATTTTTTTCTACACATTGGTCTACTACCTCTTCTACAAACTGATATGGGATTGCTATACATACCATATCTATATTATCAGGTACATCTATTATTGTTGGGTATGCTTTTCTCCCTTGAATCTCTACATACTTTGGATTTATTGGATATATTTTGCCATTGTATCCTCCTTCTAGTAGATTTTTTAGGATAACTGATGCTATCTTTTCTGCATCTATGGATGCTCCGACTATTGCAATTGATTTTGGGTTTAATATACTGGTTTCCATTAATCTAGTAGTTTAATGATATTCTTTACATTATACTGCTTTACCTCATCTACTAACTCTGTTTTTATATTCTTTCTATTTGTTATTGAGTCATAGAAGGTTGGTAGCTTGGTATTCTTATATATTATACCAACTTTTATTGATTTATCAGTGATTATTACATTAGACCTTGCTTTTTGTATCTCGTTTGTACACTCAACACTTTTTATTCTTTTCCCAAACCATTGTGGTGTACATTCAGGGTTATATGTTGGACATGCTTGCATAATTTCTATAATGCTACATCCTTTATGCTTAACACCCTCCTTTATTATATCTTTTAATCCTTTTAAGTCTCCTGTATACCCTCTTGCAAAGAAAGATGGATTTAGGGAGAGTACAAGCTCCCCTATATTTATATCTTTTTCTGGTTTCCCATCTGAGAGTCCATACATTGATTTTTTCTTGTTTGTGGTTGCGGTTGCTTGTCCTGTTGTAAGGGCAAAATTTTGATTATTATGTATTAGGACAGTTATATCATAGTTTGATCTTACAGCGTGTATAAGATGGTCTATTCCTTCATGTAGACAGGCTCCATCTCCTAGGTCTGCAAATACTGTGTACTGTCTATTTGCTAGATGTGCACCAACTGCAAGTGGGATTGCTCTCCCGTGTAATCCTTTGAAACCATATACATTTATCTTATCAGCACCATTACCATTACACCCGATATCAAAAGCAACAAACGTACTAGATGGTGATATATTTAATTCGGATAGTGCCATTTTAAGTGCTGTATGGATAGAGAAGTTTCCACATCCTGGACACCAAGTTGCCTGATCTTTTACATTGTATTCTTGTATGTTCATGTTATATCGTTTTTAAATATTCTAATATATCTTCTGTAAAGAAGGGTTTTGAGTTATATTTGTTTAGCTTATATTTAAAGTCATACCCTATCTTTTCCTTTATTAGTTTTCCAAGTTGTCCTGTGTAGTTGTTTTCTATTATTATTAATCTTTTCTTTCTTTTGATTAATGTTTCAAGAATTTCTGTTTTTAATGGATATATATATTCATATTCTAAATATCCAAAATTCGCATTGTTTGATATTAAATCCTTTATTACTGTTCCTACACTACCCCATCCTACAAAGATTGTTTCTGAGTTTCTTGGGTTGTATAAGGTGGGTTGAGGAAGTTCTTTTTCTAGTATTTCTAACTTTCTTGCTCTTTTTTCTACCATTGCTTTTATGATATTTGCATCTTCTGTACTCTTCCCATCTTCATCATGCTCATCGCTTGTAGCTAGGAATGGTTTCCTATTTCTTCTTGGTATTCTTCTTGGTGATATACCATTTTTTGTTATAGTATACCTTTGTAGTGCTGTTGATATATTTCGTTGGATATCTTCTGGTTTTGGTATATCTCTAATAGAGTATATGGACTCTGCTATTTGTTTTTCTGTTAATATAATTACTGGTATTTGATACTGTTCTGCTATATTGAATGCTTTGGATATTGCACTATATGATGTTTTTACATCATTAACAGCTATTACACATCTTTCAAACTCTCCATGTCCACATCCTAACGCTACATTTAAGTCTGTTGCTCCTGTCCATGTTGGAACACCTGTTCCCGCTCCTGCTCTTTGGCCAAGTATGATAACAAGGGGTGTTTCTGACATAGCTGAGCAGGATATAGTTTCTGTCATTAGATCAAATCCCCCTCCTGATGTCGCTACTAGTGCCCTTGTTCCCATATACATACTTCCCATTGCCATTTGTACCGCTGTTATTTCACTTTCTGCTTGTTTAAGAAGTATGCCTGTTTGTTTTGCTGTGTCTCCTAGGTGTTTGAATATTGCTGTTATTGGTGTCATTGGATATGCGTAGTATGCTCTAACACCACTTGATATAGTACCAAGTGCCATAGCTTCATTCCCAGTTAGTGTTATCTTTTTTGTATATTTTTGATTCTTTTTAGGGAGTTTGCATTTTTGACAGTATATATCTTTATATACGTTTGTATTATATCCTGCATCTATACATCTGTACTCCATCTCCATATCTATATTCTTTCCTTCAAAGTATTCTTTTATTTCTTCTTTTAATATCTTTATATCAAGCCCAAGTATTTTCCAGATGAAGGATAGCATTACAACGTTTTGTGCTATAGAAGGAGCATTTGCTTCTTTTGTTAATGTAGTTGTATCAATATATATCTCTTCGAAAGATTTTGATTGTGGGATAATTGCATCTTTGTCGTCATATATTAAAAGACCTCCCTTTCTTAGAGATGGTATATATTCTTTTAATGTACTTTTATCAAGTACACATAACATATCACATTTACTTGATGATGAGTTTATATTATTTCCTGAGAAGTCTATTTGATATGATGCACATCCTCCTTTTATAAGGGAGGGATATTCTCTGTATGCAAATATCCAGTATCCAGCCCTAAGGAGTACCTTGCTTAATATCTTCCCTATCGTATTTATACCTTGACCTGATTGACCAGTGAATTTTATGGTATATCTATTTGGAATCATGTTAAAGAGAACCCTCACCATTAAATATTATGTAGTCAAATAGTGGGCTTCCCCATTTCTTTGCAGGTATCATTATTGTTTTTCCTCTATATACACCATTACAGTTGGCTGCTGCTGTTATTTCCATCATTTCAAAGTCTGATATACAATTTGTATTGGTAAAGGAGACACCAATAGTTCCTCCTACTGCTCTTAGTCTAACTTCATCGAGCATGTAGTCATTTCCATCTTGAGATACTATATCATTTAAATCATCTATAGGGATTGAGTCTTGTCCATTGTCTTTAAATTTTAACCAACTGTCTCCTTGGAAATCTGAGTTATTACAATCCCCAGATAGTCTATCTCCGAGTGTTGTGGAGGAAGAGAAGCAGTATTGTTGTTCATCATCAGTTTCATATATCTTATATTGTGCTGCATAACCATCTGTATAGTTACGACCATATGTTTTTAAAAGAGAAAATCCTGCAGTGCTGTCTCCTCTAACTGCAACCTTTATAATTCCAGAGCATACAGACTCTGGTTCAGCCAAATACTCTCCTTTTATTGGTATTCCCATTACCTGTCCAGCTCTTATCTCAAAGTATGTATTGCTATCTGCTCTTTTGATGTTAAGGTAGTATTCATTTCCATTTCCTGAATCTAGCTCACAAAAGTTTAATCCAGAGAACACATCTGTTGCTCCTGCTAGTGTAGATATTAATGATGATATTTCTCCTCCAGATTCTTCTAGTGTTACTCCTACATCATAGTTTATATCTCCTCCTGGAATATCTGGGTCATCACCATCATCATATGGATGTGTTGTATCGAGATATTCTATTATTTCATCAAGTGATACCTTCGTTATATGATCTATTATTAAATCTGAGACCTCTAATGCCTCTGCTGATGCTCTTTCTCCCATTGTTAGCATTTTGTCTTTTAGTGTTCTGGAGTATATTGATATACCTATTATCGCTGATACAACAAGTACGACCATAGCAATGGCGAGAGCCTGTCCTTCATATTTTTTAATTTCTTTTCTCATATATTTAATTTAAAAAGTTTTAAAACCAACCTCTTGTTTGTATATTGGTGCTTCTGTACCAAAGAATTGAGATGATATATTTGGATATCTTGAATCATATGTTAGTACAACTGTTGGATTAGTTTGACTAAATAGCTTTAAGTTTCTTTGTATATTTATAGCTGAGCTACCTGATACATTCTCTCCAAATGCTACCATACCACCTCTTATCTCTATCCCATCTCTCAAGTCTGTTCCTAAATCTACTAGATCAAATGTTATTTGTCCTTGAGCTATTAAATATCCTTCTATGTAGTCGTATTGTACATTTGATGTGGCAGCAGATTTATATCCTCCAGCTCCAATGTGTATATCTCCTTTTGTGAAGAATATACACCCTGTTTGACTATTGGAATTTTGTATGTCTGGTTGTAGATTTATATCTGCAGAGGAGATGAAGAGGAGTTTTTTAGAGCAGATAAACCCTGTTGGGAAGTTTAGCTCTTCATCTGTTTCCATATAACATATTGATGAGCTTGAGCATGCGTGTTCTGGATCTGTTATATCAGATAGGGAACTTATCCTTACAGCATTTTCACTTTTTTCTTCGTGTAGTTTCTCTACAAAGTGGTCATACCAATATGATTTCCTATCGTTTGCATCATATACATTTGGTGCGGTTACACCCAAGTTTTTTACAAGACTTGATATGGTTGATGCTCTTGATGATATTGTCTCTGTTCCAGTATCAAGATTATCTCGAGTTATATTTTCAAATACCCCTATTAGATCTTCTACTTCAGATACATCTCTTGCAGGATTAAGTATTCCCCCATTTGAATATATTGTTCCTCCATATGATGTTACCCAGGGATTTAAGTCTATATTTTCATAAGTCCCTGATGTGTTACATCCTTGATCATATGCAGTTACATATATATTTATATTTCCTCCTTCATTATCTCCCACATTTAATTTGTCTGTTTCTGTTCTAGACATAGTGTTGTTGGTGAAGTGCCATGCACTAGATAGGTCAGATAGTATGCCTATTTGGTCATCAGGAGGAACTGGGAGTGGCATAAAACTTCCTTCACTTGTGTTATATGGTGGTGGTGGTGAAAATAGTTCTATTAGACTTGTTGCCACTCCACCACTTCTGTATCCATTAATAACTATATCCTCTACATCTGATTCAAGGTCTGTTACATTCCAAGATATGAGGATGTTTTGTATATCTTGAATACTTTGTGTTATATCTCCAACGGATGGGTCTGAGAGATCTATACCCCAGTTAGTTACATCGGTTAATCTACTTTGATCTACTACGTTATCATTTATCATGTATGTATCTATTGCTCCTACATATAGGTTGTACATACCGAATGGATTATTTGGAGTTTCTTCAAATACTATCTTGAAATCGAATACAACATCTATTCCTTGTACTACGGATGTGTCTGTAAGAGATAGTTTGTCTGCTTCTGTCAGTAGTTTCCATTCATTTGTTTCATTAGTTATGTATATTAGTGGATTAGACCAGGTACCATTCTTTCTAATCATTATTCCAAAGTCATTTGTATTAGAGAGTGTGTCGTTTGAAGTTATATCAACCAAGTTAGGTACAGATTCGTCTTTGCTAAACCATATAATACCTGCTTCTATTTCATCATTACTATCAGGATCATTTGCGATTATATTTACATGTAGTGGATTATTTATCTCTTTTCCTGTGTATGTACTTGATGAACAACCCTCTGTAGTTATATCTGTCATGAATTCAGGAAGTGTACTAGATTTTGTAGGAGGATCGTTATCTCCGTCTTCTGGGTCTGGTATTCTATCTACTATATAGTATCCTGTTCTTTTCTCAGAATATTCCTTATCAAAATCACATACATTTAAAGTATAGTACTGGGCAGATATTTCTCCTTCTGCATTTTCTTTTAATACTTCTAATACTGTTTTTGTTGCTGGGTCAAAGTCTTGTGTGTTTGTGGTGTCTTCTATACAGAAATCTTCTCCTGCAACACCTGTACATTCTGCTCCTCCATTCCATTCGTCTCCAACACCGTAGTTATCTGCTGAGAAAGCATATCCTAATTCTCTTGCAGTTGGTGGTGTGAATGACCATGGAGTTGTTAGTGTTACTGTAGGATTTGTAGATGGAAGTTTAATTTTTGTTGGACTATTAGGATTGGTAGAAAGAGGATATGGAACACCATCTACTGTAATAGTAATACTAGCTGGTGTAGGTGGAGTTATATTAGTTTCAGGATCATAACAGTATCCACCTTCTAATATGCAAGAATTACATCCATTTGTTCCTGTACATGAACTTTTATCATGTTTACATAATTCTCCACTTACCTCTGTACTTTGGCCAACAGGACATGTAGGTGTACAACCAGAACAAGGTCCAGGAGTACAGGAGGGAGTACAAGAACCACAAGGCGTACCTGTCATTTTACAGTATGGCAGTATTTCTGGTCTAGGATAACAAGCCATCGTACCAAAAGGAATGGGAGGATCCCCGTAATAAAAGGATTGATAACAGGTACCCTCTTGAGAGTAACATGCTTCGTATTCACAACTGCCGCCAGACTCAACACATATAAGAGAGGAAAGATTTGCACAATATGAACTCGCACGAAACCAGGTCTCATATTCTAAAAAAGGATTCCAATAACCACAGATCCAATCCGCTTTGATTGCTCTTGGTCTTATAAATACAAATAAAAACATAAATAATATAAATAATAATACTTTTAATAATCTCTTTTTCTTAAACATTCTTTATATATACTGAAATATTATTACATCTCTCTAATAGTCTAAATCTTATATCTAATTCCTTGTTTCTTAAATAGTGATAAATATATAAACCACTAATATCTATTTTATCTTTATAATTCTCAATATAATTAGAAAAAAGTAGTGAAGAATATCCTTTAAAATATTCCTCTTCTGTTATTAAATTATTAAGCATATCTGTTGATGAGAACAGTTTCCTCGATGTACTATAGAGAATATCATTATGTTTCTCTGTAAGGTTAAGTTCTTTAATATATGAGCCAAAATCCTCATAGAAAAATGTATTACTTTGATTAATCAAATATAGATTGTCATAGAGCAAAGAGATTATGTTAAGCAGGGTTATATCCTGAGCTTCAAGTGTTTCTTTATGGACTAGGTTATTAGAATGTACATACACCTTGTCTTGATTTTTAGGTATTAAAGAAATATTCCTATTGGGAGTATTTCTACATATATTTTTATATTCTAAATTGTTTGCTGATTCACAAAAGAGAAAAGAGTATATTACTGTCAAATCTTTACTATATGTAGGACCTGCTTTATAAGTATTTATTGATTGTACATTCTTGTCAAAATACTCTATATAAGCCTCCTTGTTTGTAATATATTCAGGCAATATAGATGGTTTAGGACAAAAATCAAAACTGTTAAGTATAGTTGTATCTGCCTTATTCATTTGCATAATCTCTTCTATATCCCTATTTACCAGATCTTGTATATATGTATCACTAATAGGTTCAAACGATATATTAGTTAGTTTGTTATATACATAGGTAAATGATACTGTAAGAGGTTTAAGCTTCTTAAACTGTACTATATCATTTGTAAGAGAAAGATACTGTTCCTCTTCACAGAATCTTGTAGGTACTATTGTCTCGTTGCTTATAATCTGTACATCAAAACATGTTTTGCCCTCAATATTAGGTACTATATCTTCTAATAGTAGATTACATTTATATATATTAGTACCCTCTTGCCTATCACAAAGTGATACAACATCACTATGCTTGTCTAGAAACATCTCATTTTTAACATATCTCTGTAGTATGAAGTATGTACCTGCAAATACACCAGCCAAAAGTACTATCAAAAGTACTACTATTAATACTGTTCTATTTTTACTACTTTGTTCGTACATATTACCCCACTATCCTCTGTAAATTATATTTCAAATCCTCATCACGAGACTCTCTTAATAACCATTGTATATATTCTGGATCCATTCTCGCAACATCTTCTAGTGTTTTACCAAAGTATTTCCCAAAGTTAAAACTTCTCATAACTGCTGGATCTTTAGATATTGTTAACATATTCTCAACTGTTAATGAACTACTATCCTGTATATGGTGGAAAAGGTCTTTAAGAAAATGAACATCACTGTATGCATCATGTGCAGTATTGTGATCTGTATTCTCTTTTTTGTATAGACCAAGATAGTATCGAAGATATTGAAGAGAATAGCTATCTAAATCATAACCATCGTTTGAAAATATATTCCTAGATAGTTTGTATGTACATATTAGATTAGGAAGATATATACCCTGTCTTGCAAGTACCTTTGCATCAAATTGTGCATTATGTGCAACCCAGATATATTTCTCTGAAAGAAATTTAAGATACTCTATAAAACCATCACCTTTATAATCTGTATCTATATTCTCTTTGGGAAGGGATGTATCCTCAAACTGTGGCTTGTCCATAACAAACTCTGGTGTTATATGGTGTATTGCCATAGCAGGGAATGTAATATCTTGTTTAGGTTTAAAGTATTGATTTAGTTGAACATCACCATCTGTTATAAATGCCAATTGTATAATATCCTTTATCTGTGCATCTGTTGTTTCTGTGTCAAAGTATAAAAATTTCTTTTCCATCTTGGCAGGTTTTAAATATTCATTAAGTATAACAGGATTGTTATGGGAGGAGAAGATTAATATTTTGTATTAATATATATATACCTAGTGTGAGGAATATAAGGCCAATTATAAGGTGAATTATTCTAATATTTTTCTCTTTCCAATTAGATATATCCTCAACCTTTTTCTTCCCTAAAGAAACCAAAAAGACAACTACAATCATTGGAAGAACAAATATGAAGTTGTATAGAAGAAGGATTGGGATATTAGACAGGAGATCTCTAAAAGATAGCATTCCACCAAGTATTAAAACAGGACCTGCAGTGCAAGGAAGAAGAAATACCGTTACAAATGCACCTAATCCCAATGCACCTAAAGGCGAAGATATCTTTGCAACTATCTTTTGAACTTTTTCTCTCCATTTCATTGGCATCTCTGTTCCAAGAGAGCCAGGTTTATATTTAAAGAAGTCCTTTAATTCCAAAACAGCAAGTATTAATGCAAATATACCAAGTACAATATTTAGATATACAGATGCTATACCTCTAAATATATTTATAGAAGAAAGAAGTTGGGCTGCTTTTATAACAAGAATTCCATATAACATATAGATGATAAAGACAGAAAGGATAAACATAAGACCAGCTAAAAGGACTTGGCTTTTCTTCTTAGGATGATATGTAGCTATAGCAAGAAGCATCATTAGAAGAACTGTAAGTGCACATGGGTTTATAGAATCGGTAATGGCAAGACCTATTACTTGCAATATAGATATCTTTCCCGTATCTTGTACCTCTTGTTCATTGTTATCTTCTTGTGTTACATACTCATCAGGATTTATACCATTCCAAAGTATATTCCAAGATTCTATCCTTATGCCATTTTGGTATGTGAGTATTCCACTTGGTGTTTGTATAGTTAGGTCGTCTAACTTTGTTCCCTTTAAATCCTTTGCATATTTATCTATATCGTTCGTCAGAAGAAACTCTTTAATAGTTGTGTTACTCTCATCAGTTATATCAGCAGAATCTCCCCTGTATGCTACTCTATCTAAAGTATAGATTTTAGGATAGCCTTCTAAATCATTTAGAAATAGTTCGTCCCATGATATCTTCCTATCAGAAAGATATAGTGTGTTAGGTATTAGTTGTGTTATATCTTGGCTGATATTGTTTATAAATGGTGTGTCTCCAGCTCTATCGAGAGTTTCATTGTACATAACTTGTGGAATACCAAGCTCTAAACCATACCTATTTACATAATCTGTAAATACTTGGGAGTTTCTTGTCTCCTTGTATAATTCGTATTCCAATATAACTAGTTTATCGTTGTTTTCTAGCTCCTTATGTATTACAGGTGATACCTTTGCACAGTGAGGACATCCAATACCTGTAAAGTATGTCATTACAACAGTCCCTTCTGGATAGTTTCTTTCGTTGTTATCCTTATTCTGATTACTGTATGTTAGAAGAGCGAATGTAACAAGGAGAACAACAAATATTCCTAAAGATATTAATATATATTTTATTAGGTTATTTGCTTTCTCAATATCTCTTTTCATAGACCTTAATCTACCAGTTTTTCTAAATAATCTCAAGGATTAGTGATATAATACAAATATGATAGTTAAGACAAAAGATGAAGAGAAAATAATAAAAGAAGCATGTAATATATCAATGAATATATTAAAAAAGTTAGGAGATAGTATTAAAGAACATACTACTCCACTTCTAATAGATAAACTTGCAGAGAGATTATGCAAAGAGAATAACGTTAAAGCAGCTTTTAAAGGAGTTAGTGGATATAAATATAATACATGTATATCTGTTAATGATGTTGCCGTGCATGGTATCCCTAAAGATATCCCCCTTAAAAAAGGTGATTTGGTGTCTATAGATTTTGGAATAATATATAAAGGATACTATACTGATCACTGTTGGACATGGAGTATAGGAGAGCCAGACAGGAAGAATGAGAAGCTTCTTAGAGCAGGAAGAAGAGCTGTAGAGAATGCAATACAGAAGGCTGTAGTGGGAAATAAGATTGGTGATTTAGGTTATGAGATGGAATCAGAGGCACATAGGAATGGTTTTAATACATTGAGTGTATTTATTGGTCATGGTATAGGAAAAACATTACATGAGGAACCTGATATCCCAGCATTTGGTAGAAAGAATAAGGGAAATGTATTAAAAGATGGTATGGTTATATGTATAGAATGTCAGGTAGTAGACGATGTAGATAGAGTATATGAAGATAGTGATGGATGGTCAGCTAGAACAGTTAATGGTGGTAATAGTGTTATGTTTGAATATATGGTTATAGTTAGAAAGGATAATCCAGAGATATTAACTAATACTCTAAATTGGAGTACTGTTGTGTAGAAATTTCATTATTTATGATATAATATACTATAGGTTATTAACCTATGAGATTAGGGATCTTTAAAAAGAAAAGGAGACGAATGAAAAAAAGATTTTTCATATTGTTAATGTTGGTTTTAATGTGTTCTTGTTCAATGAGAGCACCATCTTTGGGGCTAACGCGCGATGAAAAAACCGGGTGGGACACCTTCAATGATGAAAAGGGCTTATATCAAACTTTTTTAAGTGATTGCTTATACACATACGAAACGAGAGAGTGTAAAAGTGGAATCGCGCAAAAAGAGGGAGAGTGCCAGTACTTTTATCGAGATGGACAACTGTATGAGGAGTACTGTGGATTTTTTGAGGAACCTAAGTGTTTTACTTATTCCTTAAAAAACTTAATAGAAAAGGAGAAAGATCTGAAGGATCCTGCTCAGGGATGGTGGTCATGCGAGGAAGAACCCGAACTGTTGCTTTATGACTCAAATGGTTGGCATATATATGTATATGAGGAATCAGAATGTAACTATTTTTACAATTGTAGAGAGTGTGAAAGTGGAATCTGCAAAAAAATAGCGAAGTGCCAACGTTGGTATATTTCTTCCGAAGCTTTGCTTAGGGAAGATGGATCTGAATATTGGTTTTTCCCCCCTTTACGAGAAGAGCAACGAGGATCTTTAGTTGATCAAGTATGCACTCTGTCTGAGAGTATGGTCTGCGTCGTCCCCTGATCTCTGGAGTATCCGAATCGCAATATATTGCACAATATGTGTATTATAGATTCGGATACTCTCAACCCCTTTACATACTATTTTTATATACATAAAAATGCTGGAATCAGAAAAATTTTATGATAATAGAAAAAGAAGATACCCTCTTCCTTTCTCCATTGTACTTTCATTAAGTTTGTCCGGAAGTGCTTTTAAACCTGTTAATAATATAAAAGATTCAAATCATAATGAACCATCAGCTCCATTAAGCAACCCTATTCCAATCTCTAATGATACTCAAAATACTCCTGGTATTTCTTTTGAATATAATAAAACTGAGCAGTTAAATATCCCTGCTCGTTCCTTAAGAATAGTCGATTCCTTCAATCCTATATCAGAAGATACTATTAAGCGTGAAATTGTCCCTAACCTTGTAAATGTTAAAGAACAATCTAACAACAATATATGGGTTCTTAATGATAATATAATGCTAGATAAAATATGTGTTGAAGATTTAAATGCGTTATTCGATGCCATTCATCAAGAAAATATCTCTCTATATGTTAAATCTGGTTTTAGATCTATAGAACAACAAAAAATTGCATATAGCCAAGCAACAAATAAAAATACCGTTGTTTTTCCAGGTGTGTCACAACATCATACAGGGCTTGCGCTTGATTTCACAACTCCTGAAATTAATAATGTTATAGATGTAAATGCTAATTTCTCAAATACCAAGGCTGGCTCTTGGTTACTTGAACATGCATGGGAGTATGGCTTTGTACTTTCATATACAAATAACCACGATGGTATTGCAAATGAAGATTGGCACTACTTCTATATCGGAAAAGATCTTGCAAGTGTATGGCAAGAGTATCAGATTAACGGAAGACAGGATATTGATCTATTTGCACTTCAAGAGATGTATTCTAATTATAACAATGAGGAAAATAAACCATTTTGGGAACCTCCAGAGCAATTCTAAGCATATATGATACAATATACATGCTTAATATCTTCAATATAAATAAATATGTCAGAATCTAATATATATGATATAGCTATAATAGGTAGTGGACCTGCTGGATTATCTTCAAGTATATATGCTAGTAGATATAGATTAAGTAATATTGTATTTGGAAAGATTATTGGAGGGACAATATCAGAAGCACACAAAGTATGTAACTATCCTGGTATACCAGATATATCAGGTATAGATCTAGCATACAAAATATATGAACAAGCAAAAACAGAAGGTGCTACCCTTATCACAGAGGGTATAAAAGAGATAATTAAAGAAAATGACACACTCAAATTAATAACAGACAGTGGGAAAGAATACCAATCAAAAACAGTAATTCTCGCAACAGGTACAGAAAGAAACAAACTACACATACCAAATGAAGACAAATATATAGGAAAAGGACTCTCATACTGCTCTACATGTGATGCAATGTTCTACAAAGACAAAATAGTTGGAATAGTCGGTGGAAGCAGTGCAGCAACAATGTCTGCTACAATGCTTTCAGAAATTGCAAAAGAAGTATATATAATATACAGAGGAGAAGCACTACGAGGAGAACCAGCATGGATAGAACAGGCAACATCAAAGAACAATGTACATGTAATATTACAAACCGTTATAACAGAACTACAAGGAGAGGATAGATTAGAAAGAATTAAACTATCCAAACCATATAATAATTCAGAATACCTATCATTAAATGGATTATTTATAGAAATTGGTTCAGAACCAAACAAAGATCTCCCATCAAAACTAGGACTTAATCTTGATGGAAAAGGATATATCATTGTAGATGGAAAACAACGAACCAGTATAGAAGGTATCTGGGCTGCAGGAGACTGTACAAACAATTCTAATAGCTTTAAACAAGTTATAACAGCATGTAGTGAAGGTGCTGTAGCTTCAAATGATATATTTGAATATCTTAAAACGGCTAGTTAGACTCTTTTGATTTCTTAAATTGATACCATTCTTCTAAGTAGTTAGAACTTGACCATACCTTTGGGTCTCCTACATTAAATACAATCTCTCCACCATTCTTTACGACAGTATCATACTCTGGAATATCTTTTGGTTGAGCTCTATCACCACCCTTTGTCATTATATCTGGTTTTATAGCGTCCATAGCCTCTATACAGTCATTCACCGTAGGGTTATCATAAATAACTACATAATCAACACCCTTTATAGCATCAACTATTCTTGCCCTATCTAATGCTGGCATAAATCCTTTACCTTTCTTTGTTATAGCCCTTTTATCTCCATCAACAACAACAACAAGTATATCTCCGTACTTTTTAGATTCCATTATTATTGATACATGTCCAGGATGTATAGGATCAAAGAACCCAGATGTGCAGACAATCTTCTTTTCTTTTAATTGTGTATCTTTTAACTTTACAAACTCTTCTATGCTTATGACCATATATTATTATACATATTTTATATTTTTAAACCAATAACATATCTTGTAGTATTAAATTATGTACTATGATTTGTTGTAATATCAATTATAACTATATTTTAATCCCCTATAGGCTCTTGACCATATACCACCCCTTGCGTTATGTTATTATCCACTACACAATATGTTGTGGTAATAAATATGAGATGTCCATTTTGCTCTTGTGATAACACAAAAGTGGTAGACAAGAGAGACAACAGAGAAGATAGCTTAACAAGAAGACGCAGACAGTGTCTTAGATGTGGTAAAAGGTTTACTACATATGAGAAAGTAGAAAAAATGGATATAAGCATAATTAAGAAAGATGGCTCTTTAGAAAGATTTGATATAGAGAAGGTTGTAAAAGGATTAAAGAGAGCTGTTAATCCTAATATTATCTCAGAGGATGATATATATCTCTTTGCCGAGGAGGTTGAAAGATATGTATTAAATAGTGAAGAGGCCGTTACCTCAAGAGATATTGGTCTAATGATACTAGAGTGGTTAAGAGAAAAAGATCCTCTTGCATATATAAGATTTGCATCTGTATATAAAGAGTTTAAAAGCTTAGATGATATTAAAAAAGAAATTGATACTTTAGAAAACAATTAAATTTAACTAATACTAAAATGCCTGCCCAGAAAATAGACTTCAAGGTAAAGAAGAGAGATGGAAGAATAGTACCATTTAATAGTGAGAGAATTACAACAGGAGTGTTTAAAGCAGCTGAGAATGTTGGAGGAGAAGATAGAAAAAGAGCAAGAGAGATTACAAAAGAGGTTATCGCTGTTTTACAGAAGAAACATAAACCTGGTTCAACTATAAAGACGTCTGAGATTGCAGAAGTTGTTAAACAGGTTCTTATAGATATGGGACATGGAAAGACATCTATCTCGTTTGGTTTGTTTGTAGATTTAAAGAACCAGGTTAGAAATATTAAATCATTAATTGATGCAAATACACTTGTTAAAGAATATATAGATAATGAAGACTGGCAAGTTAATGAGAATAGTAATATGACATACTCTTGGCAAGGATTAAATAACTTCATTTCTTCTACTGTACAAGCTAATTATTGGTTACATAGTATTTATCCTAAAGAGATATCTAATGCCAATATAGATAAAGATATACATATACATGATTTAGGAATGTTAGCAACATATTGTTGTGGGTGGAGTTTAGAAGATCTTCTTCTTAAAGGTTTTACAGGAGTACCTGGAAAGATATCCTCTTCTCCTGCAAAACATTTCGCTGTCGCACTGGGACAATGTGTTAACTTTTTCTATACTCTTCAACATGAAGCGGCAGGAGCACAAGCATTTTCTAGCTTTGATACATTCCTAGCACCATTTGTTAGATATGACAATCTCTCATATAAGGAGGTTAAACAGAAGATGCAAGAGTTTATATACAACATGAATGTACCAACTAGGGTAGGATGTCAATGTGTTTCAGAAGATACAGAGATATTAACTCCTAGTGGATGGAAATCATATGAAGATATTAATGAGGGCTGTGTTATTAAAACATATAATCTTAAAAGTGGGAAAGTTGAGAATCAAACTGTTAACTCTGTCTTTAAGAAGAAATACAAAGGGATAATGTATAACCTAAAAAATAGAATTCAAGATCAATTAATATCCCCAAGACATAGAGTTGTAAGAAAATTATTTAATACAGATAAATATATTCTTCAACCTATTGAAGATGTACTTGCACTTAAATCTCCTTTTATAATTCCTATAGCAGGAGAGAATACAAATAAAGAATCTAAACTCTCCGATGAGCAGATTAAATTAATGGCTTGGATAATTAGTGAAGGGACATTAGAAAGAGATGGTAATTTTAGAAGAATTAGTCTTTATCAATCAAAAATTAAAAATTTAAAGAAATATAAGGAAATAGTCAAACTTCTTAAGGGTTTTAATTTTAAGTATTCTGAGAAAGAGAGAATTGGTTTTGGTAAAGCAGTAAAAAGAATGAGATTAGATGCTAATAGCTCAAAAAGCATTCTTAAATGGTTTGAGACTAATGATAGTATTAAACATATTCCGAATCCCCTACTTTCTCTTAGTAAAAGACAATCAGAGATATTTATTAAAACATATTTAAAAGCAGATGGTTTTGAAGATTGTAAAATATCAACAACAGATTTAGAAATACTAGATGGATTACAAATTATTGCTGTTAATGCAGGATATGGATTTACAGTATTAATAAGGAAACCAACGATAGGTACGAAGGATATCTATGTTCTAAGGCTAATAAAACATAAGGAAACATATATACAAAATGTAAAAGAAATAGACTATGAGGGTGTAATTTGGTGTCCCCATACTAAGAATGAAACAATTGTAGCTAGAAGAAATGGGAAAGTATTTATAACAGGGAACACACCTTTTACAAATATAACTATGGATTTGGTTCCTTCTGGTATGTTAGCTGAACAGAATGTAATAATTGGTGGAAAACCACAGAAAGATAAATATAAAGATTTCAAAAAGGAAATGGATATGATTAATAGGGCATTTTGTGAGGTTATGATGGCTGGTGATAGTCAAGGACGTTTATTCTCCTACCCTATACCTACTTACAATTTAACAAAAGACTTCGATTGGGACAATCCAAAATACAAACCTATCTGGGACATGACTACTAAATATGGGATACCATATTTCTCTAACTTTATTAACTCTGATATGAAGCCAGATGATGCACGTTCTATGTGTTGTAGATTGAGACTAGATAACAGAGAGCTTAGAAAGAGAGGTGGTGGTTTATTTGGGGCTAATCCTCTCACAGGCAGTGTTGGAGTAGTAACTATTAATCTCCCTAGGATTGGATATATGTCTAAGACAAAGAAACAGTATCTTAAGAGATTAGATGCTGTTATGGATCTTTCAAAAAAGAGTCTTCTTATAAAGAGACAATTCATTGAAAAATATATGGAGAAGGGATTATATCCATACTCAAAATACTATCTTGCTGATATTAAGAAAAGATTCGGTGAATACTTTAAAAATCACTTTAATACTATTGGTATATTGGGAATGAATGAGTCTATGGTTAATTTCTTTAAGGACAAGAATAAGGGCATTACATCTAAAGAAGGGAGAGAGTTTGCTATTGAGGTTATGGAGCATATGAGACAGAGGCTTATGGATTATCAAAAAGAAACGAATCAGTTGTTTAATCTTGAGGCTACACCTGGAGAGAGTGCTACATATAAGTTTGCTAAGGCTGATAGGAAGAAATTTGGAGACTCACTACTAACTGCTGCTGATCTAAATAGTCATAAAGGTATGGTTCCGTATTATACAAATAGTTCTCAGATTCCCGTTGGGTTAACTGATGATATATTTGAGGCATTAGATTTACAGGATGAATTCCAATGTATGTATACTGGGGGAACTGTTATGCATATATATCTTGGAGAGAGAATATCCTCCCCAGAGGCCACTAAACGTCTTGTGAGAAGAGTTGCAGAGAATTACAAATTACCATACTTCTCCATTACGCCAACCTTTAGCGTATGCCCTACCCATGGTTATATCCCCGGAGAACATAAATACTGCCCTATTTGCGACAAAGAAGCAGGATATAAAACTGGTATGCCCTTTGATGAAAAGTTTTAATATATTTAAATTTTATATTGTCTAAAAATGAAGAAAGTTAAAAGACAAAGATGTGAAGTATACTCTAGAGTCGTAGGATACATTAGACCTATCAGCCAATGGAATATTGGCAAACAGGCCGAGTGGTCAGATAGAAAATTCTTTAAAGCAAATACCTGCCAAACGTGTTAAGAATAGGAGGTTTAGAAAAAAGTAGTCTACTTGATTATCCAGATAAGATATCTACCGTTATATTTCTCTATGGTTGTAATTTAAGATGTAGATATTGTCATAATCCAGAGCTTGTTACCCAACCTTTTAGGAAGGAGGTCTCATATACTGAGAAAGAGGTGCTAGATTTCTTGAGAAGCAGAATTGGGAAGGTAGATGGAGTTGTTATAACAGGGGGGGAACCTTTGATACAAAGAAATATAGAAGGATTTATAAGGAAGATTAAAAAACTTGGATTATTAGTTAAACTTGATACAAATGGTTTCTTCCCAAATATGTTATCTAAATTGATAAAGAACGATTTAATAGATTATATATCCATGGATGTAAAGTATTCGGAAGAAGAATATCTAAAATATACTGGGAATATATCTAAGGTAAAAAGGTCAATAAAAATGATAATGGATTCTGGTATAGATTATGAATTTAGAACTACATATATAAATGATTTACATACAAAAACATCTGCAGAGGGTATAGGAAAACTTATAAAAGGTGCAAAAAGGTATTACATACAAAACTTTAGGCCAGGAAAATGTATAGATGAAAATTTAAATATAGATAATTCTTTCTTAGAAAAAGAGCTGAAAGTCTTTAAGAGAATAATTAAAAAATATATCAAAAACGTATATATTAGGTAAGTGGATTCTCTAAAACTCTTACAACTTTTCCATTTAACATACTTTCTGTATTACGATCTAAATATATAGGTTGGTGAGTAGAATTAGAAGAGTTAGGATACAGAATAATCATGTCTTTACTCCTTTTTATCTTTTTGACAGTTGCACAATTTTCAATAATAGCTACAACTACATCTCCATCTTCTATATTTGCCTCTTTGTCCACCAATATATATGTCCCATCTTTAATTTCATTACCATCTATTTTCTCTTGATCCATAGAATCGCCTTTAACTATCAAAGAAAAGATGTCCTTCTTGTTCCTCAAAATCCCTTTGTCTATCTTCAAAACGCCGAGGTTTTCCTCCTCGGCCGTTACGATAGGTGTCCCAGCGTTTGCATATCCTAAAATAGGTACACCGACCAAATACTCGTATACTACCTCCTCGTCCCTTTCTACCATATGTATACCTCTTGGCTCACTAGTTCTAAATATATATCCTTTTCTCTCCAAAGCCTCCAAATGATTAACAACGCCCCTTTTAGTCGCTATATCCAACAGCTTCTGTAGCTCTGAGAGTGATGGCGCCTGACCATTTTTTAAAAAATATTCTCTTATAACCCTAAGAATTAGATCTTGCTTCGCAGTTAGTATACTATCCATGGCAGTTTTATTTTTATAATTTATATATACCCAGTATACCACCCCTGTCTACTCTCGCAAGTACCTGTAGTCTTGCACCTTGCAAGAGTCAAATATAACGACTATACTTATAGCAATATAAGTTTAATCTTTCATTTAATATGGCAGAGGAAAAGAAAGCCAAAAAGGTTTATACCTTAGAAGAGATTAAATACAACGAGGCAAACAAAGCAATGGCTATTCTTGCTTGTATTCCTATTGTTGGTTTAATCCTCATGTTTGTGGAAAAGAATGATAATTTTGTTAGATACATGGGCGCACAATTTACATTGGTTGGTGCTGTAGAAATAATATTATTGTGGATTCCATTTGTTAATTTTATAGTTGGGCCATTAGCATTGGTCTTAATTATCGTTGGTATGGTTAAAGCTGCAAAGGGAGAAAGATTTGATGTTCCACTTCTTTCAGATCTAGCATTAAAAATGATGGGAGCAATATAATCTATTTAATTAGATTTACAAATGGGAGAGCAATCTCCCATTTTTGTTTTTAGTGTGCATGTGATAGAATAAATCCACTTACTCGGGGAATAGTTCAGTTGGCTAGAACGCTGCGTTTGGGACGCAGAGGTCGCAGGTTCAAGTCCTGTTTCCCCGATATTGCAAAGATATCCCAAAACTTCTACAATGGATTATTAAATTATTTCATATATAAAAATGACAGTAGGTTTAATAATACTAGGAATAATTGTCCTCTTGGCAATTATTATTGTTGGGATATTCAACAAGCTCGCAAAACAAAAAGTTATGGTTGAAGAAGCATCCTCTGATATAGAGACCTTTCTCAAACAGAGATATGATATGATTCCAAACCTTGTTGAGATTGTAAAAGGTTATGCAAAACATGAGAAAGAAACCTTTGAGAAGATAACAGAAATGAGAGCAAAAGCTATGGGAACTGAATCTTTCGCAGAGAAGGCAAAGATTGAAGATCAAATCTCTGGCGCAATATCTAAGATATTTGCAGTAGCAGAGAATTATCCTGAATTAAAAGCAAATACAAACTTCTTAGATTTACAAGGAACACTAAAAGAGCTCGAAGATGGCATACAGAAATCTAGAAGATACTACAATGGTTCTGTTAGAGACTTTAATCAAATGATTGTTGTATTTCCAACAAACATCATTGCAAATATATTAAAGTTTAAAGCATTCCCATTCTTTGAAGCATCAGAAGAAGAACAAAAGAATGTAGAGATAAAATTCTAACTACTACTTAAATGAAAAGAATATTAGGATACATTTGTGCTGTTTTTGTGCTACTTATGTGTTTCCCCTTTATCTCGTATGCACAAGATACAGAATATATCTCTCTTTTCAAAAGTAATATCGAATTAAAACAGAATACCGATATCTACATAGAGGAAGAAATACATTATCATTTTCCAGAATATAAACATGGAATCTATAGAAGTATACCTACTGATTATCGTGTATCAGGTATTTTGACTAGGCCAACAAGACTTATTGTTGATGAACTCTATTATTATAAGGAGGACTCTCCAACTACAACATTTACTACATTTTCGAAGGATTATTCTGTGGGTTACACAGATTTAAAAATAGGAGATCCAGATTTAACAATAATTGGGGATTACGTATATATTATTAAGTATAGGATAAGAAATTATGCTAACTACTTTGATGATCATGATGAAATATATTGGAATGCTACCGGAAATGAGTGGACCGTACCTATCCTTGAAACGGATATAAAAATAAAAGTGCCTGGGATTATACAAGATAAAATCTGTTATACAGGATATACAGGTTCAACCGAATCAAAATGTCAATTTAGCGATACCTCGGAAAATGAAACTACCTTAACAGCAGAGGATATTATTTTTGCTGGACAGGGTCTTACATTTGCTATAGCAATACCTAAGGGGACTCTAGATAATATAACAGTCAGGGTGTTTTTTGCCTCTTTACTTGCTAATATAGGATTCTTTCTTCCTGTTCCTGTACTTATATTCGGCTTGCTTGCTATAAAGAAACTTGGGAAGAATAAAAAGCTAACTATTATTCCTCATTATGATGTTCCAAAGGATATCTATCCTCTTCTAGCAGGAAATCTGTATAGTAAAAATCTAAGTCATAAACATATAACAGCACAATTAATACAATTAGCTATTGATAAACATATAAAAATAATACAAGAAAGTTCCAGGAGCTATATTTTACAGAAAGATGATACTAAAAAGGAGATAAAAGAGGATTCTGTTAGAGCTCTTTATGCGGGGATATTTTCAGGGAAAGATTCACTTAATACAAGAGATATATCTTCTACATTCTATATGACAGTAAATTCCATTAGAAAGACTTTGGAGAAAACTTTGTATGATGAGAAGTATTATTCAGAGAAAAGGAAGAAGTTATGGCGACTACTTTTCTCTTTGGCTAATATTTCATTAGTCTTTATATTTGTTGCTACTCCATATCTTTCATCAATGATGGCGTCAAGTTGGATATATGGTCTAGTTATCTCAACAGTAATATTATATATACTTTCTTCAAAAGTCGATTTGAAAGATGAATTAGGCAATAAAGTTTATTATGAGCTTGAAGGGTTAAAAATGTATATAAATACGGCAGAAAAACATAGAATTGAGTTCCATAATGATCCTAAAAAGTTTAAAGGTGTTTTTGAGAAACTTCTTCCTTATGCAATTATATTTGGATTAGAGAAAAAATGGGTGGCAGAGTTTGAAGATATATATCAAGAACCACCTTCATGGTTTGAGGGTGATGTCTCTTCATTTAATACTATGATGTTAGTTAACTCATTCTCTACAGTGCAAAGAAATGTACAACTACATTCTGCTCCCCCTGCAAGTCATGGGGCATCTGGTGGTAGTGGATTTAGTAGTGGAGGAGGTGGTGGTGGAAGTAGCGGAGGAGGCGGTGGTGGTGGCGGTGGTGGTAGTTGGTAATTACCAATTAATAGGATATCCTTTAAGAACTGTCCTAATATATGAGTATATATAAAATGGGATGTACTTGATTATGTTTATAGATATATCCCTACTATGCATGTAAGTTACTTTATACCCTCCCATACTCTCTTTAAAAGCGTTAACCCCTATCCATGGATGTCTTTTTCCTTTATATCCTACTGGTGTCATACCACCAAATAAATCAAGAGTTCTACAACCAAGCTTTCTCGCCAATTGAATACACTCCCAGAAAAGCAAGTATGTTATTCTCACATTCTTATCTCTAAACTCTGTATCACTACCTGCTTGATATACATGAAGATATTTCCCAAAATGTGTACATTGCCATATACTAATTGGTTTCTCTTGGAAATATCCTACAATCATATAACAAGCTTTATTATCAACCTGTATCTGTAACTCTCTTAGGAGCATCTCTGTTGGTTTATCTCTATATCCCTTCTTTCTCATAGTCTGTTCATGGAAATTCTCAAATATCCTAAATTGTGAATTATCATCAAACACTTTTACAGAAACATCCGTATTCTTAAGAAGCTTATTTATTGTATTCCTTGTAGAATCCGTCATATCATGTTTAAGCTTTTCATCTGGGAGTGATGTATCAAAATACTGTGTAATCATTGCATCTATATCTTGAATTGGACTTTTTACTGCCTTTGAGAACTTATAAGCATTATCAAGATCATCATTTTTTATATATTGAGGAGACATACGAAGCATAAAACAGCCATTTTCTCTTGCCAATTTTTTACAAAACTGTATAACCTCTAACCAAATATCTCTATTACCTTCTCTAAGTATTGGAGAATGCTTACATTCCATATACTTTCCAAATAGTTTTGTACTAGTTATGCTACCATTAATAATTCCTATAATCTCACCTCCCTTTTGGACAGCATATCTAAATACATTAATACCATTGTTAACAAGGTATCTATATCTAAAGCTACTATTCAAAAAAGAGTAGTTAGGCATAGATAGTACTATCTCATCAAATTTCTTGTCATCATCAACTATTTCAAATCTTAAAATACCCATTTTGATATGTCTAAATCTTAATCGGCCTTGCTACCTTATTTACAATATATGATATATTCTCTGCTATTGCACTATTTACATTAATATCTGTTGGTAGATTAACAACACACTTCCCACATATCTCTGCCTTTCTACAACTTCCATTAATATACTCTACCTCACTTAAATTGCCTGCAAGTGGGAATACCGGTGTCGCATACCATCTACCACCGATAATTTTTTCTTTTGACAAAGCTTCTAGAAGCTCATCTGGGTTTGAAACAAGTATAGGATACCTAATTAAAGAGTCTGAATGATTCTTAAATCTAAATTCATCCTTTAAGAATTTATCATACACCTGAGTAATTAGCTTTCTATTACTATTAAATTTCTGAATTCTTTTAATCTGATTTAAAAGAAGATGTGCTTGTACGTTACTAAATCTTTTTATACTGCTTATGCTATCAACACTATTTTGAGCTTGCTTCTTTATAATTCCGAAATATCTGTATAGAATAATCTTTATTTTCCCAACTGTTACTCTCTTAAACCTTCGAATGTTTAGTAAAGGTTTAAAATATCCTCTTTTTATCTCATCCCACTTTATTATGTATTTTGCATTATACAAGGATTCTCTTTCACTTTGTTCGTTTGTATTCTCATACAGTATTGAGGCTCTCTTATAAAAGTTCTCGTCTTTAAATATAGCTACTCCACCTTGGGTAGCACTGATTGCTTTATCTTGGGCGAAACTGAATATCGCTACATCTGAGTATCTAAGTATATCTGTTTTATCTATATCCGTTGGGAACAGATGTGCACAATCTTCAATTATATATATCTTATCTTTTAATTCTCTCTTACTATTTTCCTTATCTACAATCTCTTTTATACGTTTAACATCTTGTACATTACCAAAAGTATGTTGAGCTATGATAGCT
>JAQWFF010000033.1 GCA_028704525.1 Candidatus Dojkabacteria bacterium
TGCAACATCACCTAACTCAAAGAGAGAGCCCATTTCTCCTAAAACAGGTGTCTCTGCTTCTGAGTAGTGAAGATATGTTACCGTTGGGAATATTTTTGTATCGTATGATATTCTAAATCTCTTCCCACTCTCTGAAGTCATAATACCTCCTTCTGGTATAGCATTAGGATATCCTGATACCCCCACAGGTGTTTCCGGCCTTATCTTTATAGGCGCACTATTAATAACTACCTCGCTTCTTCCCGCATTAATAGTTTCTGTCATAGGTACAGGATTAACATTTTCTGCGTTTTGTTGAGAATTATTTTTTAAATCACCACACCCACCAAGTACTGCTGCACCAGCAATTGCAGTAGCACCTAAGAACCCCACCACCTTTGCCTTATCTCCAGCATTTTTAATATATCCTTGATCCCTACTTTGATTCTCTCCCATATATACATCTTATATTAATTTAATATATACTTTAAGATACTATATATAAATTTAAATATCAAAATATATAAATATGGGAAACTTAGGACCAGGAGCAGAAACAGATATCCCTTATGCAACAATGCGAAAATTGCAACTAGACCCCAAGAAAGGTCAAATCATTGGACAAGGTTTTGAGAAACTATTAAAAGAAAGATTCTCCTATCTTTTAGATATGATAGATGACCTGGATAAAGATGAGAAAGTTATAACTAAGCACAATAAACCAATAGGTAATTTCCCTATGTTTGTAGCCAAGAAAAACGAAGAAGGAAACAAAGCAGATATTCGTATATCAAAGGGTGAAAGATACATAGAATTTACAATGGATACAAACAAATTATCTCAAGAAAGCTTAAATATTGATATAACCGATCATAATTACACAGGAGGATACACTGAGGAGGTAATTTTGGAATCAGTACAACAATCCCTCGAGGTCTTAGACAAAATGGAAGAACAAGGAGAGGTATCCTTTGATAGATGTGTTAATTGTGATTAGTAGAAATATTTGACCTTATTACAATTTTCAAATATAATACCATGATATTTCCCATTATCCTTTAATTTGACTCGCGTAAAATATATGGCAAAAGTTAAAAGAGATATAATAGCTTTGAAATGTACAGAATGTAATAGCAAGAACTATACAGAATTCAAAACTAAGAATATTAAAGAAAAATTGGAATTAAAAAAGTATTGTTTTAAATGTAAAAAACATACGGTCCATAAAGAAACTAAGGTTAAATAATAGCTCCTTTATATTTAAGGGCCCATAGTTTCAACTGGTTAAAACAGTGGTCTCCAAAACCGCCGTTCCCTGTTCGAATCAGGGTGGGCCTGCCAAAATTATATGAATATATTTAAAAACATAATAATAGAATTAAAGAAAAGTAAATGGCCAAAGGGAAAAGAGATCCTAACCCTATCCATTTATACCCTGATAGTATGTGGTATAATCACCCTCATAATATTAGGGCTGGACTTAGGTTTTTACAAATTAAGAGAGATATTTTTAAATTTGCTTAACATTTAATATACATGACAAAGAAGAAAGAAGAAGTTAAAAAAGAGAATCCAAATGCGAAGTGGTATGTATTGAACATTAGGACTGGGTATGAGAATAGTATTCAGAAGGAATTAAAGCAGAGAATTGAAGCAACTGGTATGGAAGAGAAGATTGTAGATATATTAGTACCAACTCAAAAGAAGATATTTGTTAAGAAGGGAAAACAGGATGTAAAAGAGGAAAAGATATTCCCTGGATATGTACTTATAAAGATGGAATTAGATAATAGGACATGGGATTTAGTTAAAAATACAGAGGGTGTTAGAGGTTTTGTAAAGACTGATAGATATCCAAGACCACTTCCTGAAGAAGAAGTTCAAGCAATTACTAAATTCATGGAAGTTGAACAGCCATCATTCCAAAACTCCTTTAGTGTTGGAGAAGCTGTTAAGATTCTTGATGGTGCATTTGCAGACTTTATCGGTAGTGTACAAGAGGTAGATACTTCTAAAGGGAAGATTAAAGTGTTAATCTCTTTCCTTGGGAGAGAAGCTCCTGTAGAATTAGACCTTACACAGGTAAGTAAACTTTAGTTAAATATATAAATATATGGCAAAAGAAATAAAAAAGATAATTAAGATAACTATACCAGCAGGTGGTGCTACAATGGCTCCTCCTATTGGCCCTACCCTTGCTCCATACGGTATTAACTCACAGGATTTCTGTGCACAGTTTAATGAGAAGACAAGAGAGAATAATGGTATATTAACACCAGTTATCTTAACTATATACGAGGATAGATCATTTAGTTTTGAGCTTAAGACCCCCCCTACCTCAGAATTAATTAGAAGAGAGTTAAAGATTAAGGCTGGTTCAGCAAGACCAAACTTAGACAAGGTTGGGAAACTATCTAAGGAGCAAATTATGAAGATAGTTGAGGTTAAGATGCCTGATTTGAATACACAAGACCCACAACAAGCTGCAAAGATAATAGCTGGTACTGCAAAACAGATGGGTATAGATGTAGAACTTTAATATTAAACATATCATTATGAGAAGAGGTAAAAAATATAGTACAAAAACAAAAGGATTAGATAGAAATATATCCTATACATTAGAAGATGGGATTAAGAAAGTTAAGACTCTTTCATACTCTAAATTCCCTGGTACATTAGAACTTCATCTTGATATTGTTATACCAAAAGATAAAGATCCTAAATCTATAAAAGGTGGTGTATCACTACCCCACTCCTCTAGTACAAAGAGTGTTAGAATTGCTGTATTTGCGACACCTGATAAGGATGCAGAAGCAAAGAAAGCTGGAGCAGACTTAGTAGGTATGGAACAGATAATTAAAGATGTTAAGGCAGGAAAGGTAGAGTTTGATGTAGCAATAGCAACACCATCTGTAATGCCTAAGATAGCAATAATAGGAAAAGAATTAGGTCCTAAAGGTCTTATGCCTAATCCAAAGAATGGTACAGTTACAGATGATATTGCATCTGCTGTAAGTGAATATAAGAAAGGGAAACAAACATTTGCTTGTGATGCATCAGGTGTTATACATATGAATGTTGGTAAGTTAGATTTAGATAATGAGAAATTGGAAGAGAATATACATAGTGCAATTTCAGCAATCTTAAATATACTTGGGAAACAGTATGAACAAGGTGTACACAGAATGCATCTTGCTCCTACAATGGGACCAAGTATAAAGATATCATATTCTAAACCAGAGTAAATACCCTAATATACTGTATATGAAAGACCTCCAAAAGAGGTCTTTTTGTTTATATATTTACAAATAACTCCGTATCCTATAGAATATACATGTTGCTCTTTAGGGTATCAGTAAACAATAGGAGAAATCATGAAGAAATTGGAAGTAGATGGCCATATATATGAAGTAAAATTCAACATAGGGGAGTTAATCATCTTGAAAAATGAAAAAAATTGCTATTTATATAGCAATCGGCGAGGAATTTTCGCTGAGGTAATAAAATGTGGGAATCCTCCCTTCTTCATCAAAAAAGTTAATGGGAATTTAACCTTTATGGGAATTTCATTTAAGGTTATACAAAGGAGTGAAGAAGGAAAAAAGGTACTATTAACATTAAGATGTGGAAAAACACAACTCTTCTTTCATATAGAAGAGAAGACCGGAAAACTTCTTAATGTGACATTCCCAATTTTTAATTAATAACACATCGTACCCAACCCTAAAGCAACAGTAAGGATAGTATATAGAATGTTAAATTCTTTCTAGAAGTTTTTAACTTCGCAATATATACTATCCTTACAGCAATACCCCAACCTATAATATTGTATATATGATTATAATAGTATAGAATTGGTTATGTTAGAAACAGAAAGCAAAGAACAAAATAGACCAATATTCTTATCTCTAGATGAAACTGGTCTGAGTCTAAAAGACGAAAATGAAATACCCAAAGAGTTAATCCCAATAGAACCCATAAGTGAATGGAAAGACAGAGAGCAACTCTACACACAAGTAGATAAATGGCTTTTTCTTGCAAGCACACATTTAGAGAATAGATATAACCTATACAAAGACTACAATACATATACTATGGTTTTTGGAAAAAATATTTCTAATCCACTTTTCATATACTACGCCCCTGAAAATGATTCTATATATACCCCTTTCCGCAAATTAGAATTTACAACAGTAGCAAGAACAAATGAAAATATAGGGATACAGAAAGAACGTGTTAATATAGATTTTTACAAAGAACTAGCCAATATCGCAAGAGAAAGAGCAAAGTTTCTAACACTAATGGAAGAAGAAGGCGTTGAGATTGATAATTGGGGAGAAGAATCAAAAAAAATATTAAAGAAATTTATGGAAGACGAAGATTTTAAATCAAATAGAGCAATAAATAGGTGTGACTTCAATGAAACGAATGAAATTACACAACTATTAGTCACAATAAACCAACTAACAAAGGATAAAAGACTCCTTGACCAATAGATATCATACTGCTATAATCCATTCTATTAACCTAAGAAACAAGGTATAAAGATAAATCCTTGTGAGGTTAAAAGTATAATCAATTAAAAATATATAACTATGTCAAAGAGTAAATCTCAAAAGAACGAGTTATTAAACAAGTATAAAGATATTATAAAGAGTAAAGAGGGATACTTTTTAATAAACTCTGATAATGTAGATACAGCAACAATAACTGGTCTTAAAATACAGTTGAAAGATGCTAGTGCAAATCTATCTGTAGTTAAGAACAGTATATTTAAGGTAGCACTACAAGAAACAGAACAACCATTACAAACACAGGAATTTGATGGACCTACAGCAATAATATACTTTGATGAAGATCCTACAACCCCAGCAAAACTACTAAAAGAGAAAAGTAAAGAGAATAAGAAATTAGAAATATTATCACCAAGATCAGGAGTATATAAAGGCGAGTTCCTTACAGCAGAGAAGGTAATGCAACTTGCAGATATACCATCTAGAGAAGTATTACTTGGTAAATTACTTGGCACAATGTCAGCTCCTCTATCTGGCTTTATGAATGCAGTTACAGGAAATATTAGAGGATTAACTATGGTTCTAAAGGGCATCTCTGAGAAGAGTGCTTAAGTGAACGTATATTATTTAATTTAACATCTTACAATTATGGCAGACGAAAGTACAAAACTTCCTGAACTATCAGAGAACTCAAAGAAAGTTCTAGAGATAGTAGAGAAGATGTCTGTATTAGAGCTTGCAGACCTAGTAAAGGTTATGGAAGATAAGTTTGGTGTAAGTGCAGCAGCTCCGGTTGCAGTAGCAGCAGCTCCAGCAGTAGCAGCAGAACCAGAAGAAGAGAAAACTATCTTCAATATCGTTCTTAAAGATGCAGGTGCAAACAAGATTAATGTTATCAAGGTAGTAAGAGAGATAACAGAGCTTGGATTAAAAGAAGCTAAAGATCTTGTAGATACAGCTCCTCAGACAGTAAAAGAGGGAGTAAAGAAAGAAGATGCAGAAGTATACAAAGCTAAATTCGAAGAAGCAGGTGCTACAGTAGAATTAGCATAAGTATTTCTGTATAGAAATAAACGATTAAGGCCATTTTATATGGCCTTTTTCTTTTATGAATTCCCATCGACAAATACATATCCAAAGAAGTATAATTATATCAATCTGCCAATATATATTAATTAATCAATACTATTTAAATGGATTACACACCTTTTACAAAATGGGTAATAGATAATGGTATTAGTGAAGGAGTATTAGAATTAATACTTTGTATTACCATTGTAGCTACTATTGTTAGTATTGCTAGATACATTGTAGGATCAAAGACCTTCGGTATATACGCACCAATAATTCTATCAGTAGCATATTTATTTACTGGTCTAAAATATGGATTAGTCATAACAGCTATAGTTATTGGTATCTCCCTACTCTCTTATACATTACTTAGCAAAATTAGAATGCATTATATAGCAAGAATAGCTATCAACTACTCACTAATGGCGATTATATTTCTTCTATGTTTAATGCTTATAAACTATTTAGGTCTTGGACTACAAAATATGTCATTAATACAACCATTGGCTATAATATCAATATTCGCTCTCTCTGATTTCTTTATCAAACAGTATGTAAAGAAGGGGTTTAAAAATACATCTATAATACTCTTAAGTACAATCGTTATATCAGCTCTTGGATGGTTAATTATTACAAGAGAAGTTATATATACATTCCTAATAAACAATCTCTGGATACTCCCCACCCTAATTATATTAAATATAATAATTGGACAGTTCTCAGGCCTTCGTTTAAAAGACATCTTCAGATTCAGATCTATTATCCAAGATAAAGAAAATGTTAAAAAGTAATATAAGACAAATATTAGGATTAAACAAAAGAAATCAGGAATACATACGTCCTCTTAATCCTCCTTCGGCTAAAAGGATTGCTGATAAT
>JAQWFF010000034.1:0-1300 GCA_028704525.1 Candidatus Dojkabacteria bacterium
ATATCTGCATTATGATTTTTTACTACCCTATATTGAAATACAGGATTATATGTATCAGACTCAAAGAATTTCTTCCTCTCACTCTCAAGGTTGGTTGGTGTAAAGACAAGAGCAATAGGTATCTTAAGTTCATCAAGAAGCTTAGTAACTTCTTCTAACTTCATACTCTTTTTACTACCAAAAGAGAATATATTCATAGTTATATATTTACATAAATGAAAAGAAATTAAAACTACCTTCTAAACTCCCTATTAAAAGAGAATTTTCTTTCTCCTGTAGCGAGTAATTCCAAAGCTATACCAGTACCCTTTACAACACAGAACTCTGGGTCTTCTGCAACTAATGCTGGGACACCTGTAGCCCTCGTAAACAATTTATCAAGATTCCTAAGTAGCGCTGTACCTCCACTCATAACCATACCCCTATCTATAATATCGGCCGATAGTTCGGGAGGTGTTTTCTCTAATACTGATTGTATGCTCTTTATAATTAATCTCAAAGGTCTCTCAACGGCCTTTGCTACATCATTAGAATCAATAGTTATAGACTTAGGCATACCAGCTCCGACATCCCTTCCTCTAACTTCCATCTCTTTTGGATTCTTAACCTCTAGTGCTGAACCAATCTTAATCTTAACCTTCTCTGCCGTTTGTTCTCCTATGAGCAAACCTTTTCTCTTTCTCATATAGGAAATTATTGCATCATTAATAGCATCTCCTGCAACCCTTAAAGATTCATACTCCACAATACCATCTAGAGACATAACAGCAACCTCAGTTGTTCCACCACCCATATTAATTATCATGTTTCCAGAAGATGTTTTTATAGGAAGATCAGCACCCAAAGCAGCAAGAAGTGGCTCCGGAAGAAGAGTTATATTTCTTGCTCCTACAGCGTTTGCAGCTTTTAGAACGGCTCTCTCCTCTACAGAGGTTATACCAGCAGGAACACTGATAACTACATCAGGTTTAAAGAATCTTGACTTGCCCAATGCCTTATCAAAGAAATGCCTTAACAATGCCTCTGTAACCCTTGAATCTGCTATAACACCATTACGAAGTGGTCTTTTGGCTATAATATTATCTGGCGTTTTTCCAATCATCTCTTTTGCTTCATCACCCACTGCAAGTACTGTATATTTATCAACATCTATAGCAACAACTGTTGGTTCAATCAATACAATCCCCTCGCCCTCTACGAAGACTACTGAGTTGGCAGTACCTAAATCTATACCTAATCTCTTTGATAACATAGTATTAATTCAAAATTATAACTAGAATCCCATAGCTTCTAAAACCTT
>JAQWFF010000034.1:1400-6404 GCA_028704525.1 Candidatus Dojkabacteria bacterium
GCAATAAAGATAAAGCTCTCATAATCCTTTTGTCTATCCAATCTGTTTTTCAAAGTACCAACATAAGCCGCTATTGGGAATGTATTTCCTGTCGGTCTATCACCTGTTAAAATTCTTTTCTTCTCTTCCATAGTTACTATTCTAACAAAAATTAATACTATTATGCTATACTTTTCAAATGCAAAAGGATACAAAAAAATTAAAGATACTCTCTATCCTCTGGCCTATACTATCTACAATCATTATATTACTTGGAGCCACATTAATCTACCTATATTCAAACGGATATAGATTCAACTTCTCAAACCAAGAATTTAAAAGAACTGGTGTCATTTCTGTTGAAAGTGAGCCCTTCCTTGCAGATATGTATATAAATGACAAGAAGATTGGTATAACACCAAAAAGTAATAGCCTGGAGGTTGGCACATACAATACATCTGTAGAAAAGAGTGGCTATGTAACATGGAATAAACAGCTGAATGTCGTGGAGGGAAAGATAACACCAGTATTCCCATTCCTAATCCTTTCTGAAATACAAGGAGAAAGTGTATGGGAAAGTAAATTAGAGTATGTAAAAAATTGGTCCAGTATAGATAAAAACGTTTATATAATACTAACAAGAGATAATGCAAAATATGCTCTATGGTCATACAGAGTTAACACCTCTATCCTAGATTTTTCAACAAATCCTATACAAATACTAACCCCCACAACAGAGGACATAACAATCATTCCTTCATACAATGGAGACAAGGCAATACTTGTAGTAAGCTCAAAAGCATATCTAATAGATACAAAGAAAAGTAATACCCTATCCTCTTCAAACATACTAAATATAACTAATCCAAATAAATATACCATTACATGGGCAGAAGATAATAAGAAACTAATACTAGAAAATGACTCTGAAATATATGCATACAATATAGATAAAAACACAGCGATAAAAGTTCTCACAAAAACAAAAGGTACAAAATACGTATGGAATACTGACAAAGAAGGATATCTATATCTTGTAACAGAAATAAAAGAAGAAGATTTAGAAAATGTATATATTTATAAAATATCCCAACTAACAATAAATGGTACTGTAACATCAAAAGATTTAATTGAAAAAATTTATCTTCTAAAAAGTGATGAATATATCAAACAATACAGAGAGTCTGGGATACCAACTTCCCAATTCAATAACTCGCCAGTGTGCACACAAACTGCAGGAGAAATTACAACCATAGATATAAACCAAGACTCAGAGGGCATATTTATAAAAACAACACTTGCATCATACTGGTACTTTGCCAATGAAAAGAAATACCAAATGGTAGCTACATACCCATCAGAATTAATAGCATACTCTCCTGATAGCAATAAATTCATTCACAAAAACGAAATGGGCTTCTTCATCTTTACACTAGACAAAGAGAAAGAGGATCATACAGTAGACATAGGGTCTAAAAAGATAAATAATATAGACTCCTCAATTACAAACGATATTAGATGGCTTTCTGACTCTATCCACTTATACTATAAAGAGAATAATACAATATATTTTGCAGATATAGACGGAGATAACAAGACAAAACTAGCAGAAGAGGAAAATACTGTAGGTTATACATTAGAAAATTCAAGAAACTACCTCAAAACAATCACATACAACGATACTGGAATACAAATAACAAAGTACAAAATCCATTAAAGTGCATCCGGCCGGAATCGAACCGACAACCTACGCGTTAGGAGTGCGTTGCTCTATCCTTTTGAGCTACGGATGCATAATAACCTAAGCTTGTTCCATTATCTCATCCTAACAATAAATATACCACATATACCATCAATATTTAATATGCTATGGGGCATAAAATATTAATAATTCGTGATATAATTAAGATTGCATGAAAGAAGAATATATATCAATAAAAGGTGCTAAAGAGAATAATCTTAAAAATATCTCTGTAGATATTCCAAAGAATAAGCTTGTTGTCTTCACAGGAGTCTCTGGCAGTGGGAAATCAACCCTTGCATTTGACACCCTATACGCGGAGGGACAAAGAAGATATGTTGAATCACTCTCATCATATGCAAGACAATTTTTAGGCGTTATGAAGAAGCCAGAGGTAGATTCAATCACAGGACTCTCTCCAGCAATCTCTATAGACCAAAAAACAACAGGAAGTAACCCTAGATCAACTGTAGGGACAATAACAGAGATATACAATCACCTAAGACTACTCTTTGGACATATTGGCAGAGCACACTGTCCTAAGTGTGGACAGGAGGTACAGGCTCAAACAATAGATGAAATAGTAAAGAAAGTGAACAGATTGGTCAAAGGTTCCACAGATATCCTTCAAGTGGTTTCACCAATCATAAAGAACCGCAAAGGAGAGTTCTCTGCACTTTTTGACAAACTCCTTACAAAAGGATTCCTAAGAATCATTGTAGATGGAAATACATACCTCCTAGACGACATATCAGATATAAAACTAGATGAAAATAAAAAACATAATATAGATTTAGTAATAGATAGATTAAATCCAAAAGAGTTAAACCAGAAAAGATTAAGAGACTCGATAGAATTAGGAACACTCCAATCAAATGGTGAGATTAAAATCAAGCAAGGAGATAAAGAATATTTCTTTTCAGAAAACAACACATGCCCAAACTGCGAGATATCATATCCTAAAATAACTCCCACTTCATTCTCGTTCAATTCCCCGGAGGGTGCATGTCCAAGTTGTGTTGGATTAGGTGTTCTAAAAGAGATAGATGTAAATCTTTTATACAACCCTAACCTAACAATACTAGAGGGTGGCATATTTCCTTGGGGAAACCGTATGAATAAAGATTCATGGACATCGAAGATTTTAGAGTCCGTATCTAAGTCACACAACTTTAGTCTAAAGATTCCAATTAAAGATTACCCAAAAGAAATCTTTGATTTACTATTCTATGGGGTGAATGCAAAGAGTACATACTTGATACAATATACCAACAGATTCGGGAGAACAAGGCTTTATGATGCACAATACGAAGGTATAGTTAACGAATTATATAGAAGATATAAAGAAACCTCTTCAGAATACTCGAGATCAGAGATAGAGAAATATATGGTAGAAAAGATATGCCAAACTTGTAATGGGAAAAGGTTAAAACCATATTCCCTTGCTGTAACTATTGGAGATAAAAATATAGAAGATTTAACAAATCTTCCAATAAATAAGCTCCAAATATTTCTTAAAAAGCTTGATTTAAAAGGAAATGATGTAGAAATAGCAAAACCAATAATAAAAGAGATTAATCAAAGATTAGAGTTCCTAAATAATGTAGGATTAAACTATCTTACACTCTCTAGAAAGGCCACTACCCTCTCTGGAGGAGAATCACAAAGAATAAGACTAGCTTCACAAATAGGAACAGGACTATCAGGAGTATTATATGTATTAGACGAACCATCAATAGGATTACATCAAAGAGATATATCCAAGTTAATTAACTCTCTTAAAAAGTTAAGAGATACAGGGAACAGCATAATTGTAGTAGAACATGATGAAGAAACTATAAAGCAAGCAGACTGGATATTAGACATAGGCCCATATGCAGGAAAGCATGGAGGAGAAGTTACTGCAAAGGGAACTTTTGACGATATCAAGCACTCAAACTCGTTAACTGCGAAATACCTAAACAAAGCCCTCTCTGTAGGGAAGTCCCTAAAAGAACAAAAACTCCTCTCTTTGAACGAAGAAATAACACTATCTGGCATTAAGACACACAACTTAAAAAACATAGATGTAAAAATACCGTTAAACAGGCTAGTTTCAATAACAGGAGTATCTGGCAGTGGCAAGTCATCACTGATAAATGATACCCTATTCCCAGTACTGGCAAATAGAATTAATAAATCCAAGCAAATTGAGGGTGAATACAGCTCTATAGAGGGCGAGAAGCAAATAAATCATGTAATTAATATAGACCAATCACCTATTGGAAGAACTCCTAGATCGAATCCAGCTACATATACAGGCATATTTACCCCTATTAGAGAGGTTTTTGCGAGTACTAAGGAGTCAAAAGCAAGAGGATATAAACCAGGAAGATTTAGCTTTAATGCAAAAGGTGGGAGATGCGAGAAATGCCGTGGTGACGGCGTTTTAAAGATAGAAATGCAATTCCTTCCAGACATGTATATAACTTGCGACCAATGCAATGGAAGCCGATACAATGAAGATGCATTAGAAATAGACTACAAAGGCAAGAATATATCAGATGTCTTGAAAATGACAGTCGAAGAAGCCATGGAATTCTTTAAAAACATTCCAAATATATATAGAAAACTTTCTGTCCTAAATGATGTAGGATTAGGATATATAGAACTTGGACAATCAGCATTAACTCTCTCTGGAGGAGAATCGCAGAGAGTAAAATTGGCAAAAGAGCTATCAAAGATGTCTAGAGGACATATTCTTTACATATTAGACGAACCTACTACAGGACTTCACTACTATGATGTTGATAAATTACTCACAATTCTCAAAAATTTAGTCGAAAAAGGACACTCAGTCATAACAGTAGAACATAATATGGATATAATTAGACACTCAGATTGGGTAATAGATCTAGGACCAGAGGGAGGAGATAAAGGCGGATACATAATTGCACAGGGAGAGGTACAAAATATTATAAAAAATAATAAAAGTTGGACTGGAAAATACCTAAAAAATTACATTAGTGAAACTTAAAGGGTACTCCTTCTCCACTCGTCCTTAAAGTGATATAAAATGCCTGGTTCAAAATTTGAAAACAATTTCAAGAGTACTTGTCAATAAAAGATTAATCCCAAATAAAAAAGAGCTATAACTTTTAGACAAATTCTGCAAAGTAGATAATATTTAAACAAAAACAGAAAAAAGATTTTAGGAAATTTCTTTATGTTCCACCTAGTACGATATCGCAAACGTCCATTTATCGGTACTTTCTTTTCCGCAGTATATACACTTCCCAGACACC
>JAQWFF010000035.1 GCA_028704525.1 Candidatus Dojkabacteria bacterium
TCCCTCTCGTTTTCAAATATAACCTCATCAGCCATGAGAATATCATGGAATGCTCCTACAGGTGGGACAGGGACATACAAGATAGATAGATGTACTGGGACAGGATGCTCAGATTTCTCAAATATACAAACTGGAATATCCAATACATATTATGATGACAGTGGTCTAGATTCATATACAGTATATAGATATAGAGTGAGAGGTAATAATGCATCGGGTGATGGACCAAACTCTACTCCAGCAGAAGAAACTACACTAATGTATTTATCTATATCATTAACATCAGATGGGACTGTAGATTATGGTTTTCTCGCATCCTCAGCGAGCAAAAGTACCATTGACTTATCTGATACACAGACAGTATATAATGATGGAAGTTCTGCAATCCAACTAAGAATTAAAACTTCTGCCCCTTCTCCTTGGTCTCTAGGGGAAACTGTAGGAGATGAAATATTTAAACATGAATTCTCTTCAAATGGGGGAAGTAACTGGACAACATTTACAACTGCAGATACATACCAACAACTTGTTGCATCTTTGGCAGGAGAAACATCTCAAAACTTTGATCTTAGGATAACGGTACCTTCTTCAACAGTAGATTATGCACAAAAGAATATATCTGTAACGGTTCAAGCTACTACACCTTAGGAATACATTTAGAAATGACATTAATTATCTTTGAGTCTATCAGATGAAGTATGTCCCAGAAATTCAACTTTGATTTATCTTCAGACTCATCTTCAACTCCTAATACTGATTCTAAAGGCAATATATCTTCATCAAAGAATTCCATCTTTCCACTTGTAACACCCAAGACATTGCTACTTAAGAAATTCTTTTGGAACGCCTCTTCATCTTTTGATATTCTCTCATTCTTTACCCTAACTGCACTACTTTGAAATTCTGCCAATACATTTGTACCCTCCTTATCATTTGCTATAACCAAACTAGAAGGCAAAATCTCTATCTCCCCATAACCAGATTTCTTCGTTAAGAATAGTATTTTTCCAAACAGCCCAGATTCTGCATCATAACCAGGATTAGGAAGACCTCCAGAGAATCTTGCTAATCCCAAATCATTTCTAATCTCTCTTTGTATAAATATCTCAGCAAAAGAATCCGCAGTTAAGAAATCAACAATCTCAAATAATTCTGGCGAATACTTAATATCTACTTGTACAGTATTTATAGATATTTCTAGTCCAGATACTTCTATCGGCATTGTAAATAACTCTCCTATTTTATATTCATTCTTAATTGGAATACTTATCTGTGCAGTCTCTTTGGGTGTTAAAAGACCGATCCTTTCTATCAAAACTTTCTCTCCATATAAAACACCTATTGAAGCTGCTGTTATTAATAGAATTAAAATCATATTTGCAAATAACTGCATACCTACATTTCTTTTTTTTGTTTTAGAATCATCACATATTTTATAACCTTCAGCTTTTTTCTTGTTTGGGATTAATATTTTAAAAAGAGATGTCTCTTTACTCGGATGTGCTAATACCCAAAATGGGTATGTTATAAAGAAGAAAACTCCGAAAACTGCAAATACATGAACAAGTACCCAAGAAAGAAAGATTGAGAAGATTATCTGGAGTATTTGTTTTGCAGTTGTCCAAATCATTTTAGCTCTAAAAAAACTTACAGCCAACCGGGTTTGCCATTAGCTCAATACTCTTAAGGCAACCAATTAAAAAGAGTACGTCATAGCCTTTGCCTTACATAAAATTTACATTAGAAATATCGTCAAGTCAAGAGAACTAAAGGTAATACATAAGAGTAGAGAAATCATATATATCACAAGCACCATCATTATTTAAATCACCTTCATCAATATTTCCAAGTTTCCAGTAATTGACCCATTCTACAACTAAAGGTGGAATCTCACTTGATTGAATTACACCATCTCCATTTATGTCAAACATTGAGAGAAATACTACAGCCGATGGATATGTGTAATATATGGGAGAGTAGGGAAGGCCTTCTTCACTTGAAGGCTCAGGCTCTTCGGGAACAATATTCATACTACAATCTGATATATCAAATTCACAAGTCATCTTACAACCTAAGTCCCCTTTATCATATCCTAACAATATACAAGACTGAGATTTTAAATCTAACAAATCACACTCTTCAATAGAGTCCGCAACACCATCTCCACAGATATTAACTCTAACAGTTCCAATTAAATAACCGACGGGAGTCATGTCTTTAGCGAGGGTAGGAGATATAAACAAAGGAAGCGAAAATAGTACAAGACTAAAAATGAATATATATTTGTAGGCCAGTTTTCTTAATCTCATTACTCATTTATTTCTTTTGATCTTTTTTATTCTTAACCTTAATATTCAAATTAAAGCTGAAGAACTTTACAAATATTGTTCTCAAGAGTAAAAGTCCTCCCAAAACAACAACTATTGTAGTCCAAGGTTGATAATCTTCAAAAAAGTACTTAACTGTATAAAATATCCCAACCAAAAAATTGGATGGAGCTATTGTGAAATATAATTTGGCTGCAGCAGAAATACCAACTGTAGCAATTCCTGCCTGATCGGCAATTACAGGCATAGCTTCTAGATATGCAAAATAATCACCTGGAGCAACTTTATCAATTGGAAGCTTTAATCTAATTTCAACGCTTTGTGATTCTCCCGGTTTAAGACGAAAAACTTCTGGAGAAAAGGTAAACCATTCAGAAGGGGGAAGTAATTCTTTTTGATCTTGGTCATAAGAGATAACAACAGAATAATCTGATTCAACATCTCCTGTATTTATAACAACCAAATTAGGGAATTTGTAAATCATGCCATTCTTCAAATCCTCATCTATTGTTATTTTCCCAGAACCAATTCCTACACCCATAGAAGAAGCATTAACAGAAGAGAATGGTATTAATATATATAAAGATAGTAGCAGTACAACAAGGAATCGTTTCATTAATTTATAAAACATATTTTAAGTTCTTCTATTATACTACAACTATACAAAATTTCTATGTATGTTCAATAGCCATTAAATATACATTTACACTTTTCTCTGTAAATGATGCCGTTGATGATGGAGTACCAATTTGAAAATCTACATCTGCTGTATCCTCCGCTACAATATTACTTAATATTGCAGAGCCATAAGATGTAGTCATAGCAGTCCAAGAAGGAGAAGAGTCACAAGTTGTAACACATGTTTTATGAGTATAAACCTCTGAATCTACAGAGGCCCCTATTGACCAAGGAGAGACATTTGCATCTGCAGTTGCTTTAACTTTAACATCTATTGCTACATTACCATTGTTTGTAACAGTTTGAGAATCATCTAATTGTAGTGATGCCGTTGTAGTATCTTTGGTTGTAGAAGTAGAAAGTGTTCCATATGCTATAGTTCCATCACTTACAGTTAATGAAACATTAGTAACAGTAACAGTTGCAGCTACAGATTGCTCATCTAGGGCATAAACAAAGGGTGCAATAATAATAGGGGACAATACAGCAAGCGCAATAATTAATGAATATTTGTTTAAAAATTTTTTTATTTTACACATAACTATGGCAGCATAAACTTATTTATTTATATTGTACTATCTCATCAACGTATGTCAATAACCCTGTAGTATATACTTTTGTGATTTAAATCAAGACCAAGTAGGAAAGTTACAAGAAAGATTGTAAGAAAAAATCTCTCCTAGGGGCTTTCACATAAAGTGGTATAAGCCCCTAGGACTTCGAGATTATTTAGATATAAGAAGTTGTTTTATTTCAGAAGATAATAGAGTTTTAATTTTCTCTATTTTCCATAAAGATAAATTCTTATGGATACGTCCATTACTTATCCCTTTCTATAACAACACTAATATGGCATGCTCTATGTCCTCTCTAAGCAACAAAAACTCTTTGTTTGTGAAATCATCCAATTGGGTCTTTATAGATCCTTTTAATAACTCTGATGTATGTATCTCAAACCTCACAATAAGATTCCCAGTAATTCCCCTCTCTTTAATTTTATTCTTTATTATTTCGAACACTTCATCTGGGAACCTGTTAACCTCAAACAAAAAAGGGAAAGAACCCTTTAACAACGATACTTCATCTGGGAACCTGTTAACCTCAAACAAAAAAGGGAAAGAACCCTTTAACAACGATACTTCATAATATCTTGACAGTATCTCTAAAAAAACCTGTACAGACACAAGATCTTCCATTACATTTCTCCTCTCTTCTTATATTTTTAACGATCTACAATTTATTATAGCACCATACAAACACTATATGATATACTACAGGGATTATCTGTATATATTTCCTATGATAGAGCTTATTGAGAAAATCGAAGAGACAGACGAACTGAGCAAGGAATTCCAAGCCATTGTAGATAGATTTAATGAAGAATCTAATAAAGAAATTCCTTACGTACCTGTAACAAATGACCCTAACCCAGTACCACAATTAATGGCAGATCTTGGGAGATATACACTACTAAATGACAAAGAGGTAGAGGTACTATCTATCATAAAAGACAAAGCAAATGAATCATCAATAGAATGTATAAATGGGAATGGCAATCTTAATTCAGAAAAGAAAGCTGAACTTGTAAAGGATATACAAGATGGCATTATTGCAAAAGAAATATTAGGGGTACTTAATATGCCACTTGTTATATCTATAGCATATAAATACACAGGGAAGATTCCATTTCAAGATTTAATAGATTCGGGATATATAGGATTAAGGATAGGGATAGAAAGATATAATCATAAATTAGGATACAAGCTCTCAACATATGCATCACACTGGATTAAACAATCAATAAGAAGAACCATAGAAAATGAAAGAACTACAATTAGGATAGGAAGAGAAAAATACAGGAAAATAATGAAATACGACATAAGAGAATCAACATTAAGAAGGGAGCTAGGACGTAAGCCTACGGAAGAAGAGCTGTGTATTGATCTACAAATTACTCCTCAGGTATTAAGAAGCATAAGAGAAGCAAAGATAAGTTATATATCACTAGATATGGAAGTTGATGAAGGAAGAAAAACAGTAGAGGAGACTCTCGCTAATAAAGACGATAGTGTTGAGACCAAAGTATATATTAATATGGATTCTGAATACATAAAAAAACACATATCAGAATTAAAGTCAGATGAGCAAAGAATTATTAACATGAGATTTGGTTTTGAGGATGGAGAAACAAAAACCTTAAAACAGATAGGCAATATACTAGGAACAACGAGAGAGGCTGTAAGACAAAGAGAAAAGAATATTCTTAGAAAGTTAAAGAATAATATGAGCGAAAGATATAAAGACAATATCTAAATAGATATATTTTTATATCAATAATGTGGTATATATTACTATGTATAAGAAGAAATTCTTTTTAACTATCTTAATACTTCTCTGTTCCATAATCGTAATCATAGGTACATACATCTTTGTTAAAGGAAATATATTAAGAAAGAAAACTGTATATAAACTTGAGAAGAGTGTAGCTGTATATATACCTTGGTGGGATCAAGATGATGCCTTTACAAGTCTTAAAGAGAATAGTGAGTATATAAGGATTATTCATCCTTTCTGGTATGAGGTAAAAAATGATGGAAGTATATCAAAATTCACTGGAGCAGAAGATGAAGATATTATCAAATTCTGTAAAGATAATGATATTTTAATAATACCTGCTATATCTAATGAACAAGATCCAGATACTTTAAATAAGATATTTATATCCCAAGAGCTAACAAGTACACATATAAAAAACATATCTGATTTAATTGAGAGTAATGATTACGATGGGATAGATATAGATTATGAGAGTATGAATGCACAAGATAGGGATAATTTCTCAAACTTTATAACACTCCTCTCTAATGAACTATCAAAGGAAGATAGAATGTTGACAGTAGCTGTACATGCAAAAACATCAGATTATGGTACATGGGATGGTCCTGCATCACAGGATTGGGGTGTTTTAAATACATATGCAGACAGAATTAATATAATGGCATATGATTATCATTGGTCCACATCAGAGGCAGGGGATATTGCTCCATTAAGTTGGATACGAGAGGTACTTAGTTATGCTGTGACTGTAATTGATGAAGAAAAGATATCTTTAGGAGTACATACGTATGGTTATGATTGGGTAGACAAGACAAGTGAATCATATACATATAAAAGCATACAAGAATTAATAGATGATAATGGTGTAACAGAAATAACTATGTCAGATGAATATGAGAAATACTTTACATATGATGATAATCACACAGTATACTTTGCAGATGCTTCTACATTATCAAAGAGATTAGAATTAATACAAGAATATAATATCTCAGGTATAAGCATATGGAGAATAGGGGATGAAGATATGAATATATGGGTAGAGATAGCTAATCAGCTT
>JAQWFF010000036.1 GCA_028704525.1 Candidatus Dojkabacteria bacterium
CTCCATCCTCCTTAATCTCTCCTAACCCGAGTGTATACTCCATATCAAAACCTATTTCTTTTGGTATTGCAAGTCTTACCTCTCCTGCACCAATATCAAGTATTATTTTTTCGGGAGTAGATGTTTTTGAAAGATATATATCCAAAGATCCTGCACCAACTTTTGCATCTATTGATTCTAATATTAATTTCTCGATATTAATCTTTCCCTCTCCAGCACCTAATCTTAAGATTAGATTTGTTGATATGTCAGATTTTCCAACATATATATTAAATTTTGAAGAGTAGTTACTCCATACATTAAATCTTTTTTGATTGAGTATTCTAAATAGTATTGAAAGTTTTCCATCTAAAGATTCACTTTCTAGAGATGGTTTTATTACGTTGCTATTATATTCACTATCAACTTTGATATATGTATCTTCTGTAAAATCAAGTATATTTATTTCTGTAGCAGCAACATTAATATCAATCTCTCTCTCTTTTATATCAGAATAGTCTTTACCAGATATTGCGATACTTTCTTGTATGTTTCCAGCTGTTATATCTTCATTTACCTCATCAAGATTCTGAAAAATCATATTTCTAAATGAAAATGTATCTTCGCTTATATATGATCTGTATCCCAATATTCCTACCACTATTAATATAACTAAGGAAATAATTGAGACAAATAACTTTCTAATGTGTAATCCTTCAAGTATTAATGATATTCCCCAGGAGATAACAAATAAAGGCCAAAATTTAAATATATGTAGCCATATACTCCATTCTAGCTGTCCAGTTGTTATAAGCAAAAACAGTACACCGATAAGTATTAGGAAAATTGCTCCTCCTAAATCTTTATCCAGGAAACTACTTTCTGTTTTTTCTTTCATTTTTGTTTGGTAGATATAATTTAGCTCCAAAATAGCCAAGTATTGCTACACATGCTATCAGAGATGTTACTGTTATAATATCAGATATACCACTGAATTTTACAAGTATTCCGATTAATGCCCAAAGAATGACCAGTGTATAGGCAATATTCTTCTTCACAGCTGCAAGTATCCCTAACCCACATGCTATAACAATCATGATAGCAGACCAAATCTCTCCTGATATTCCAAATCCATTCCAGTTTGCAAGATATAAAGCTGCTGAAATATTGGCTATAGATGCAACTGATATCCACCCAAGGTATATATTAAAAGGTATTCTCTTCCATATAGATACCTTTTCTTTGTTTATCTCCAAATGAATTGCTATTAAACTTGCAAGAAGTACTAACATTAATATTACAGAGGAGTATACTAATTGATAATGCCATAGGAATATCCACCCAGCATTTGCTAATGATCCTATTACTATCCATAGAGATATCTTTTTATCAAAATTCTCATATTTCTTAAACATTAAGAATGTATAAAGAATTAATCCAAGATATATTAATCCCCATATAGAAAATACATATCCTGCTGGTACAAAATATATAGGAATTGCATCTGATAATTCTCCTGTAGTCATTCCATTTATAGGAATTGCATTGGCCAATATATTAACAACAAACATAACAACAATTGATACAACTGTTGCTATCTTAAGGATTAATCCTTTTTTATCCTTTATTTTTATCTTTTTCATAGTTTATATGATAATCTTATAATTAAATATTATACAAAAATTCATATATGAGCAAGAGGTTAAATTTATTATGTTATAATTTTCAGTTATGGATATAGAGTTAGAAAAAGACTCTGCCCCCAATATTGAACAATTTTTAAAAGAAAGAAATATAGAAGCTGTAGTATTTGATGTTGATAACACTGTCTTTGCTACTGGAGAGGGTTTTGTTGAAGATGTAATGAAGATAGGTTTTAAGGTTGCAAAATATGTAAATAATGATAAATCACCAGAGGTTATAGCACAGGAATATTCTGATATGACTTTTGGTACATATGTAAGAAGGGGCTCTAAACCAACCTTGATAGATGCTTTATGTAAGGAGGGAATTATAAAATATTTGGGAGAGGAAGCGGAATGTTTGGTTGATGAAATAATAGGAGATGATTTAAAAGATTTCTATAAGAAAGTTCCTATGTTGTATAAAAACAGTGTTTTAGCTATAAGAAGTGTTCTTCAGAGTAAAGTTAATGTAGCTTTTCATTCTCATGCCCAAGAAGATTGGACTAAAAGGAAAATATCCTTTTTGGGAAACGAATTGGGTGGAATAAATCTTCCATTTTTAGCTACAAGTATAGATGAAATAAAAGATAGAGAAAGTTGGATGAGATCTTTTGCATTGGTGGGTGGATATGTAAAAAATATTATGGTTGTAGGAGACGGAGTTGAGTTTGATTTAGTTCCTGCTATGGAAGCTGGATGTGAATATGTTGTTTGGTTAAATGGAAAGGACAGGCCTATTCCGGAGATTCTTTATGAATATAAAAAGAAGGGTAAATTTATATATATGATTAAGGATATTGGGGATTTAAGATATTTATCAGATGATTATCTCATTTAAATATTCCCATATTCTATACATTGCAAATGTATCAAGCTCACAGTATTTTAGAAGATTCTTGTATATTTCTTCTCTCTGTTTCATATCCATATCATCATGAGTCATTTTATACCAATTAGTCATAGCTTCATCTCCCTTGTGTATATCAAGCTTAAAATAACTTAGATCTGGAGATATAACAGGAAGTACATTTTTTATACTCCAACTTCCTTTAAACTTTGGATCTACATACATTTGATACTTAAATATATCACCTATGTCATATATTCTTCTGTTTAAGTTTAGGAAAAATTGTTCATGTTTGGGATATACTCTAGCCATAGATTCGTTACAACCTTTCTCTAATGATTTGTTCCATACAATTATACTTCCCTCTTCTTTTATTACGCTTTTTAGATCTTCAATTACCTCTTCCATAGGATCTAGTTTTTTCTTTGATAGAAATTCATAGTGTACAAGATTTGAGTTTGGTGTTTTTTTTACATGTATAGAGAATTGGAATACAACATCTTCGTATACTTTGTGTCCTTTGTATTGTGGTATAGCCCAAGAGTATGTTTCGTAATCTAGAAAGTATATCGGATATTCTATACCATCTAAATCCTTTTCTATTCTTTCTTTATCAATGATAATTTTTTCTTTCTTTGTACATTCTACTTGTAGTTTCTGTCTTTCTGGGAGCTCAAAGTTAGAGGGGATATTTTTTATATCTGTTATTCTAAGCCTAAGTAGTTCGTTGATATTTTTCTTACTTATCCTTGGGATATCGTAGATGGAATATTCGGGGAGATTTGGGTGGCATAGCTCTTTGCAGGGGCATGTAGATGGTTTATAGCAACTTGATAGTTCGTCTATATTGGCTTTGTTTATTACATTTAATGCATGCGATACATTAATTTCTGTCTTTTCTAAATTATCTTTTGCTATCTCTGTAAAATCTTTTACAACAAAGAGTTCCTTTAAGTCTAAATTTTCTCCTTTAATATATTCTTTGTTTAGATATATTATAAATATTCTGTCTATACTTCCTATATTTTTTGCTACATAGTATTGGAATGATATATCGTCTTTGTCTTCTTGCTTAATCTTTGTAGAGCTTTTAACTTCGTAGATATCATCTTTGTATTCTATGTCTGCTCTTGAGTATAGATCATCTGTCTGATATATCTTTTGAAAATTACATTTTGGAGATATATATTTTAATGCATACTGTTGTGCTAGTTTCTCAACTTCGTAGCCTTGTTCTTTAAGGTGTTTTTCATATTCATCTTCTATATGGTTATACTTTCCATGTTTTAATGCCCAAAGATGTATTGGAGATTCTAAGTATATTTTGTAATCGGATTTTGTTAACATCCTACTTCTCCTCTTGGTTATCTATTTTAAAAGATATTGTTGCTTGATCACTTGCACTAAATTCTCCTGTTATATTTAATTCTTGTATAACTTGGGTACAGACAGTATTGGGATCGGGTTTTTCAATACTTAGTGTTATAGTTACTTGTTCTGGGAAGCTTTCTGCAACAAGAGTGCCTACAGATGTTTTGTAACAGGGATTTGGGAGTTGTCCTGTGATTGTATAGGTCCATTTGTTGTCCTGTATATACTCATATGTTAACGTCATGTCATCTTGTGTAATGGTTCCAGTATTGGTTGATATGTCTATATTTACCATTCCACTTTTGAATATTATATACCAGGCGCCTGCAAGTATTAGTATGAAGATGATACAAACGAGTAGTACACTAGCCAATTTCTTTTGCATAATGATTAATATTAAAAATTAAATAATGTCTTTTTAATACCTAATATTCTTCCTAAGGATTCATCAATTCTTTCTTCTGATATAATCCCATCTTTTACAGCACCTAGTATACTGTTGTATGCTTCTGCTTGTTGTTCTGGTTCTCCTGTGTATATTAGTATGTCACAACCAGCTTGTATGGCCATAATGGCTGAATCTTGTATGGAGTATGTGTTTGATACTGATTTCATTTGCATATCATCTGTTATAACGATACCTTCAAAACCTAATCTGTCCCTTAGGATGTCTTGTATAAAGATTGAGGATAGGGATGAGGGAATAGCTTCTGATATATTTGGGAATTGTATGTGTCCTACCATTATGGCTTTGGGTTTCTCCTCCTCTATTACGTATTTGAATTGTGATATGTAGTTATCTAGCTCATCCATTACTATATTGACCACTGGAAGGCTGTTGTGAGAGTCTGTAGAGTCATTAGAGTGTCCTGGGAAGTGTTTAGGTACAGATATTATCTTTGCATCCATATACCCCTCTATCATGTTCGCACCTAGGCTTGATATGTCGTTTCTAAATACTCTTTCGTACATAAAGGATGTTTCATCTGTTATATTGTCTAGTACGGGAGAAAAGTTCATGTTAATGCCTAATTCTCTTAATTGTGTTCCCCTATTTCTTGCTATCTTGTATGCATCTTTTTCATTTGTTATGTCTTTTTGTGCTGTTATTTCTGATACTATGTCTGTTCCTAATCTTGATACCTCTCCTCCCTCTTGATCTATAGAGATAAAGAGAGGTGTTACAGCACTTAGGGCTTGTAGATCTGTAGTTAGTTTATTAACCTGTTGCGTATCTTTTATATTATATCCAAGAAGTATTACGCCTCCGATATTCCTTTCGGTTATCATTTTTGTTATGTAGTAGTCTGGTTCTGTTCCCCAAAATCCCATTATGAATAGCTGTCCTACCTTTTGTTCTATTGTCATTTCAGAGATTATTTCTTCTGTTTTCTTTATCTCTAGCCTTCTTTTAACCTCAGGGAGAAGAAAATATGTAAGTATGGATAATACCGATAGTACTATTAGTGTTATTGTTATTATTCTTGATTTTGTATTGTACATAGTATGTATTATTGTAGCATATTTAAGAGTGTAGATATCATTCCTATAGTATGTTGTATTTTAATTAAATATTTTATATAATGTTTCTATTAAAATAATTACTAAATAATTATATGAAAGGGAAAAATATAGCCTTTCTAGTATTACCAGCCTTTATTTATGGGCTGTTTTTGTTTTTTGCACCATATAACTATGTTGGTGCTACAGGTGGTGATGAAAATGTTACTATTTGTCATCATAATGAAGGTAGTAAAGGTTTTGTCGAAAATACAGTTGATGTTGCAAGTATATTTAGAAATAATGGACATCTTACTCATCAAGATGGACAGGATATTATTCCCACAATTGAATTTGATGCATATATAGAGCAATTACAGCATAGACATTGTAACTGGGTCTGGTTTACTTGGACTTGTGGTCCATGGAATGAAGGTGGAAAACATGGAAGTCGTCTTGAGAAAACTTTCCAAGAAGAAAGAACAATATATCTATGTCCAGAAGGTTCAACATTGATTCCGGGAACTAGCAGATGTTCTTTTAGTGGAATGAATGATCAAACTATTTTAGCTAATGGTTGTGTGGTTCCAACAGAACAGAATTGTCCAACAGAATGTGGTTATACAGGGGGCACAGTTCCAGATGGAGATGGTGGATTGAAAACATGTCCAGCGACTGAGACTTGTCCTTTAGAGGAAAATTGTCCTACAGAATGTGGTTATCTAGGTGGAACAGTTCCAGATGGAAAAGGTGGCTTAAAGAGATGCCAAGCAAGAGAATCATGTTCTACATATAGATGGTGCTTCCCAGACAGAGAGAGTCCAACAGGATACCTTGCACAAGCAATATCTATCAGTGTTCCTACTCCATCAGAAGGAAAACCATGGGAATCAGGAAAAATGTTAGATAAATATTGTTCATATGAACCAGCAGGAAA
>JAQWFF010000037.1:0-3106 GCA_028704525.1 Candidatus Dojkabacteria bacterium
AAGAAGGAACAAAAGAGCAAACATATTATGAAGAATCTTGTGATTTTACCTGTGATACATATCATTTTGACTGGAGAGAGTACGAGGATTGTCCTGATGGGTATAAGGTAGACAAAGAGGACGAGAGTATGTGTATTAAGAAAGATAATCCGGATATTGAAAGAAAGTATACTGACTATAGTTATGATATCCCTTATATAAAATCAGAAGATAAGAATAAATGTCATAGACCATCAGATAGTCAATTGGAAGATGATTATGGTATGACCTCAGATGCTGTTAAAGCATTAAAAAAAGAATATAAAGAATGGTATGATGGTACTCCTGTTTGTGAATTCCTTCCTACATCTGAAACAAGAACAGTTGATTGTAAGGATGCAGAATTGATACCTTGCTACGAAATATGTTCCGAAACTACCACATCATATGGTGATTGGAGCAATTGGGATGTAGATAATGAAAACGAGTCTCTTCTTGTTAGAACAAGATTAATTACATACTATGATTCTGTAGAAACAGAATATGTATGTGATACTAAAACGGAGGAAGAGACAGATGATAGACCATTATGTCAATATCCAACAGCAACCTATGCAGACGATCCATTATGTCTTCCAGAAGAAGAGGATGATGACGGAGATGTATTAGGTGATGATGATGAAGTTAAAGATACAGGTGTAGTATTAGGTGCTACAGGACCTGGAGATAACCTTGATATATATCTTGTAGAACTATTACTAGTTGCTATATCTATAGTATCTTCTGTATTCTTAAGTAAGAAATACTTAAAGAATAGTAGGTAATGAATAAAAAGGTTGCGATAATAATAATGGCTGTACTATTCATTGGTACAGCCATTTTTACATTTACAGTGTTCTTCCCAACACTATTTGATTCTCTATATGTAAATACACAAGATATAACTGTTGTAGAGACGAATACAGAGAGTATACAAAGCAGTAACCTAGGAGAACTACTACAATTAGAAAATGGGAAAACATCTACCCTATCCTTTGAACTATCAAACAGATATCTTCCAGAAAAATGGGAAGGGAAAACCATATATCTTAAATATACATATCTAGGAGAATTCTCCTCTACTGTATACTCTAGGTTCAATCAACTCCTTAAAACAGATTACAGTTGGAGAAAACAGTTAGACAAAGATAACAACATTGTACTTGGTGGCCCAATGTTCTTAAAAGATGGGGTATATCAATTACATGTACACAATGGTCTATCTCTTGCAAAAAGATATTATCTATTTGGAGAACTATTAGATTACCTAAATAACAAAAATATACTTCTTGGGACGGTTATAAAGGTCGGAGATGTTAGATTAGAATGTACAGTTGTACAAGAGATGGAAGTTGAAAAAGCAAATAACATATCAGGTGCAATGAACTTACTAATATCAACATGTCTTGAGAGAAATGGAGATTTAAGATTGGTTAGCGGATGGAAAATAATTACTGAATAACACCTCCTCCTAGCAAATTTTTCCCCTTATAGAACACCACAGACTGTCCAGGGGTAATGGCTCTTTGAGATCTAAAGAATTTAACCAATACACTATCATCTTTCTGCTCTATAATAGCTAAGGCTTCTTTTGAGTGATATCTAATCCTTGCAGTTACTAACATTCTATTCTTTGGTATATCTATCCAATTTATATCTTTTGCAACTAATGACTTAGAGAAAAGTTTATCCTTATCTCCGACTATTACCCTATTCTTCTCTTTATCTATGCCAACAACATACAATGGTTTGTTTGAAGATATCTTTATTCCCTTCCTTTGACCTATCGTATAGTTATATATTCCATTATGTTCTCCTATTACATTCCCATCTACATCAACAATATCACCTTTAATATTATCTTTAGGGTGAATTAAGCTACTATAATTACCATCTTCTACAAAACATATATCTTGACTATCAGATTTATTTGCATTCTCAAAACCTAATTCTTTTGCAATATCTCTAATCTCTTTCTTTGTATAATTCCCAAGTGGAAATATACATCTACTTAATTGCTCTTGAGAGAGTCTATAGAGTACATAGCTTTGGTCTTTTTTACCATCTTTTGCTTTTTGAAGTATATGTCTTCCATTGATATTCTTAATTTTTACATAATGACCAGTTGCTACATACTTTATACCGAGTTCATCTGCCTTTTGTAGCATCTTCTCAAACTTAAACTCTCTGTTGCACATTACACATGGGTTAGGTGTTCTTCCCTTTATATACTCATCCACAAAGTACTTTATTATTTTTTCATCAAATTCTTCCTTAAGATTAAGTACTACGTGTTTAATACCTAGTCTATCGCAAATCTTTTTCGCATCATCACAGTTACTATCTTTACATCCAAGTACATTTAAGGTTAGTCCTGTAACTTCGTATCCCTGTTTTTGAAGAATATATGCACAAACAGAGCTATCCACTCCTCCACTCATTCCAACCAATACTTTATTTCTTTTCATTTTTCTTCTTGTAATCATCTATTGCTGCTTTAACTGCTTGTTGTGCAAGATTAGAACAGTGCATTTTAATTGGAGGGAGACCATCCAGTGCTTCTGCAACTGTTCTGTTTGTTATCTCTAGTGCCTCTTCTATTGCTTTGCCTATTATTAATTCTGTAGCCATACTGCTTGTAGCTATAGCGGCGCCACATCCAAATGTTTTAAACTTTGCATCTTTTATAATATTGTTCTCTATCTTAAGATACATTTTCATAATATCTCCACATACAGGATTCCCTACCACACCTATCCCATTTGCATCTTTAATTTCACCCATATTTCGTGGATTTAGAAAATGATCCATTACTTTGTTACTATACTCTTCCATATTTATTTCTTGTTATATAATGGGGACATACTTCGCAATTTCTCTATTATTGGAGGAAGTGTCTCAAGAATATATTTTACATCATCTTCGGTATTTTCTATACCAAATGTTAACCGAAGAGACCCATGTGCTACTTCTGGTGATAGTCCAATTGCAAGGAGAACGTGTGATGGTTTTAGAGAACCAGATGTACATGCAGAGCCACTAGATGCACACATACCCTTAGAATCTAGCATTAGGAGTATTGACTCCC
>JAQWFF010000037.1:3116-6241 GCA_028704525.1 Candidatus Dojkabacteria bacterium
AATGAAATGTTTACATTCCCTGGAAGTCTCTTTTCTTTATCACCATTTAATCTACAGTATGGGATATTTTTTAATATACTATCTATTGTCATATCTCTTAACTCTTTTATGTGCTTGGTATGTGTTTCGATATCTTTAACTGCAAGCTCTATTGCTTTCCCTAATCCTACTATACCAGCTACATTCTCTGTCCCTGCTCTTTTCCCTTTCTCTTGTCCACCTCCGTGGATAAAGGATGCTATCTTCGTACCCTCTTTTATATATAGTACTCCTACTCCTTTTGGTCCATATATTTTATGTCCAGATAGTGAAAGAAGATCTACATTTAATTTGTTTAAATCAATTGGTATATTCCCAACAGCTTGTACTGCATCTGTATGGAAGTATATATTATGCTCTTTTGCAATCCTTCCTATCTCCTCTATTGGTTGTATTGTTCCTATCTCATTATTTGCACACATTATGGATATTAAGGTTGTATCTTTTCTAATGGCTTTTTTAAGCTCCTCTATTTTTACAATGCCATTCTCATCTACAGGTATATATGATACTTCGTATCCATTCTGTTCAAGGAATTTACAAGTATTTAATACTGCATGATGTTCAATGGTAGATGTAATTATGTGTTTTCCTTTCTCTTTGTTTGCATTAGCTGTGCTTTTTATAGCCCAATTGTCTGATTCACTTCCTCCTCCTGTGAAGAATATCTCACTACTTTTACAATTTAGAGCTTTTGCAACCCTCTCTCTTGCTTTTTCTATAGCTTCTCTTGTATCTTTCCCAAGGGAATATATACTAGATGGGTTCCCGAAGCTCTCTTTAAGGTATGGAAGCATTTCATCTAATACTTCAGGTCTTATTTTTGTTGTAGCAGCATTATCTAAATATATTGTTTTCATATACTGATTATATCACCTAGGAATAGTTATTTAGTATGATTGGTTTTTCTTTTCTTAAAGTTGAAAATCATAACAACCCATATACTTCCAGCCATCATAAATATACCAGAACATATCATTACAATATCAAAATATATATCTCCAAGATTTGCTACCAAACCAATAGTTGCACTTAATATAACTGTACATATACTTATAATGGTTTCATAGAACCCATACTGTCTTCCTTCTCTCCCTTTGTCTACATTCATGGCAAATAGCTTTCTCCAATTAGAGAGATTCAGAGAAACACCTAGACCAAATATAAATTGAAGAATGTAATAGTGATAGTCTTTTGTAATTAGAGGATAGAAGATATATGGAAGACCCATAAGCAAGATTCCAACTATTAAGATGATAAGCTCATCTCTATCCTTTTTAATCCTGTCTGTTATAGAACCTATTGGTATTTGTGTAATTGCTCTTGTTAGAAAGTATATCGCTGTCCCTACTCCTACAAATTCAACTGTACCAGCACCTAGTCTATTTGAGAGATATATCCCAGATAGTGCAGATATTATAAAGAATGGTCCCCAAGTAAAGACATCAGAAAGAGTTAAAAACAGAACCACCTTATTCATTTTTTTTATATATTTCCTGAACATTAATAGATGGTATCACAAATGAAAAACAATTTGTAACAAACTATGGGCCGATGTATAATAATGACTATGGAAACGGATGTATTTAACGATGGAAGACAAAGGAAAGTATTAGTTTTTGTTACTCGTATTAATGAGAATGGAAAGAAAGAGGTATTAATGGGGATGCATCCAAAACAGCATAAAAGAAATTTCCCAGGTGGAGCAATTGGTGATAGATATGAGATATGGTCTGAAACACCAAAGGAGGCTGCTATAAGAGAGGTGAAGGAAGAGACAGGTTTTGATATAGAAGAACCAAAAAAGTTAGGAAAAATGACATTTAAATTTCCAGATGGTAATCATATAGATTTAAGTATCTTTATATCTGATAAATGGACTGAAACAGACGAAAAAAGTGAAGGTCTAGAGGATCTACAATGGTATGAGACTGATAAACTTCCATATAATGAAATGTGGGAAACAGATAGAGTATGGCTTCCCTTTGCCCTCCAAGAATATCCTTTTGAAGGTAGTATGACCTTTAGTGAAAAAGAGGGATATAGTAAATTTGTTGTACAGAATAGCTTTGATAATCCAGAGTTGCGCGTTGTGTAAATTTCTGAAATAATATTGTGTAACCTAATCCAGATTACCCATATGCAAAAATATGATGTTCTAGTGGTTGGTGCTGGTCCTGCAGGAATGTTTGCTTGTTATGAACTTCTTCGCAAAAGAAAGAAGTTAAAAATTGCCCTAATAGATAAAGGAAAACGTGTATCCAAAAGAAAACCCTCTGAAGTTATGTGTGGTATTGGTGGAGCTGGAACATTTTCTGATGGAAAGCTTCACTTTACAGCAAAGCTCTCTCATGAGAAAGCATTTCATTTAATTGATAGAGATGATTATCAAGATATTCTTGATTACGTAGATGAAATATTTACAAAATATGGAGTGAATAGTGAATACTATCCAAAATATAATGAAGAATTGGATAATTTGATAAGGGAGGCAACTGTACATGATCTTGATTTAATAGTCAGAAAGACAAGGCATGTCGGTTCAGATGGATTAAAAGATGTAATGCTTAAATTTGAGCAAGATCTTCTTAAAAAAGGTATAGATATACTAGATAGTACAGATGTAGTAGATGTCATTGTAAGAGATGGTGAGGTCAAGGGAGTTCTAACCAAAGATGAGAAGAGAATATATGCACCATGTGTACTCCTTGCTCCCGGAAGAGTTGGTGCAAGCTGGTTACAAAAGATTGCAACAAAACACAAGATACCCTATGCATGTGACAAGGTTGAAGTTGGAGTAAGAGTCGAATTTCCTGCTCCTATCATGAAAAGACAGGCAGATGTATTGTATGAAATAGTATATAAGATAAGGACCAGAACCTACCATGATATTGTGAGAACATTTTGTAGTTGTCCGAATGGGTTTGTTGCAGAAGAAAAATATGATGGGTACATATGTGTTAATGGGTATTCTGATTCAAGTCATAATAGTAAAAATTCTAATTTTGCATTACTCTCTGAGGTGAGTCTTACAGAACCAGTAGAAAATTCAGTGGCATATGCAAAATCCATAGCTGAAGTTGCAT
>JAQWFF010000038.1 GCA_028704525.1 Candidatus Dojkabacteria bacterium
TGGGATTACCATCTTTATCAAAATCTACAACAGCCCACCCTGTTGTAGCTACACCTGGATCTATACCTAGTATTAACATATGTACATATTACACTATTTTCAACCCCCAAGTTAGAGAATTGCCAAAGTTTCTAATTCATCTTTAAATATCCCATCCTCATCTATATAATAGTCTAATATCATTACCCTCTCATCAATCATCCCAATCGTTGATTTATCTGACAATGCATTGAGAAAAATCATTCTAGAGAAGAAAGCCTCTTTAGACTCATTAGCATCCATTGGGATAGTAATATTTACATCTCCTGGTTTTATAGGTAAGTTTTTTAACTTCTCGTTTACACTAAAAATCCCTAGAGCGAACATCTTCTTCTCGTCATCATTTCCTACCCAATAATATTCTAACTTACTTTCTCCATACCCTTTAATCATTAATCTTCTATCAAACAATCTCTTACTTAAATCTAATTCATGATTTCCACCTAGTATTGGTTTGTTATTGGTTTTTATATCTTGAAGTATTAGTTTTATTGCATCCCCGAAATTTTTACATTTAAACGTTTCAGTAAGTGGCCCTTTAGTACTAAGATAATTCAACATTTCTGCTCTAGTTGGTGTCATTAATTACTTGTTTTTACAATTTAATATAATACCTATAATATTATTATACCTACACCCTACTGTCAATGAAATTAATATTCTAAATCTGTCCAAACATTTTGGACATCATCATGATCTTCTAATCTCTCTATTGCTTCCTGTGCTTTTGTTAATTGTTCTCCTTTTAATTCTTTATAAATCTTAGGTACTTTTATAATCTCTGATTCCTCCATTACATAATTTAATATCCTAACAGCATCTCTCACAGCTGCAAATTTAGAATACTCTGTATATATCTCATAGCCCTCCTGTGTATCCTGTATATCTAGTATGCCCTCTATATCCATAAGTTTAAGCATAACCTCTTCCCTATCCTCTGGTACAAATATATCCTCTCCACCAAACTTCGGATTCTTCTCCATATGGCCACACTTTATTACAATGTATCCCTTTGTATCGAAATTCCATGACACAGAACCTGTATCACCAATATTACCCCCTATTGCTTCAAATAGCTGTCTAATATCTGCAACCGTTCTATTCTTATTATCTGTAATTACATCAACCATAAGTTGAATACCATGTGGACCAAAACCCTCATATGTAATTTCTTCAAAAACTACTCCATCGCTACCCTCTCCTGTACCTTTTTGTATTGCTTTCTCTATCCTATCCATAGGGAAACCAACCTCTCTTGCCTTATCTATATACAATCTTAAATTAGGATTCATCTCAGGATCTCCCCCACCCTGTCTTGCAGCGTGTGTTATCTGTACAGATAGTTTAGAAAATACCTTCCCCTTTTTCGCATCATTTGCTGCTTTTTTATGTTTAATTGTATCCCACTTAGAGTGTCCTGACATATTGTTATTCTATCACAAATGTTGATATATTGACTAATCTTCAACCTTCTTTTTCAAAGACCTATTCCCACTATCACTATATGTTTGATTACTCCACCTACTTATCTTGTCCTCTATCTCCTCTCTTGGAACACCATATTTATCCCTAGACAGTTTAACAATCTCATCTCTCAAAGCAAATTTCTCATATCTCATAGGAAGAGATTTTGCACTAAATGGAATAGATGTCATACCATCTATACAAATCTTTACATACATAGAGAAAGCATCCAATGAAACCAAGTCATCAGCAGATACAACAGGAGCAAACTCTTTTTCAAGTATACTTGCATCATTCTGACTAACTACGAATGAACCCAAAGTTCCAACATTACCAAATATAGCCTGCCTTACAGTTAAAGGTAGTTGATCAATATACTGGTTTGTCATAACAAGATTAAGTCTATACTTCCTTGCCTCAGAAAGAATCTTTGCAAATGAATCTGTAGCGAAGTTTTGGAACTCATCAACATATAGGAAGAAATCTTTTCTTTCTTCAAATGGCATATCTACTCTTTCCATTGCTGTAGCTTGAAGTCTTGTTATTATCATTCCCCCTAGAAGAGATGCCGTTTCCTCCCCTAGCCTTCCCTGAGCAAGATTAACAAGAAGAATCTTCTGCTTATCCATTATCTCCCTAAGGTTTATTGTAGATTTAACTTGGCCTATGATATTTCTAGTCACAGCAGATGATATAAATCTTCCAACTTTATTCTGTATAGGAGCAACTGCCTCTGCAAGAAGTCTTGGATTCTGTGACATCTGTGCATACTCCTCTGTCCAGAACTTATATAGTATTGGATCTTTAACCTGTTTTAATATAAATTTCCTAAAGTTGTTATCCATAAGCATTCTAATTACAGCAAGAAGAGTAACACCCTGTGCCTCAAGTGCTGTAGCTACTGTATTCGTTAGAATATACTGAAGTCTTGGGCCCCACGACATTCCAAACTGTTTCTTAAATACCTCTACCACTCCATCTGCAATCAAATCTCTTTGAGACTGATCCTTAAGTTCTAATAGGTTAAAACCAACAGGATTATTAACATCAGTTGGATTAAAATACACAACATCTTCCATTCTATTTGGTGGTATATAATCCAAAAGTTCCTCTACAGTATCACCATGAGGATCTACAAAACAAGCTCCATCACCAGAAAGAACATCTGATATAAACATGTTTTTAAATAGCGTTGATTTACCTGCACCTGTCTTTCCTAGAAGATAGAAATGTCTTGCTCTATCACCTCTCTTTATTCCAAAATCGACCTTCTGTCCCCTATAATCAGTCTGCCCGAATATTGTTACATCTCCGTCCGTTGCCTTTGGGAGATTCATAGGGGGTTCTAATTTCTTCGACTTACTCCATGCAATATTAGGAGTCTCAACTGATATATTAGGAAGATGATATAGAGATGCTAATTCCTCTATATTAAGAATATCTTGAATATCTTTTGGCATATATCTTTGAAGATAGTCATTGTATATATCCTTCCCTTCCTTTGTTGGCTTCCCATGTACAAAATTATTTAAATGAGCAGTTGTAAACTGTTTAAAACTAGCCATAATATCTCGAAGTATTTGCTCTGATCTTAATTGGGTTTGTGCCTTTGTTACAACCCTTATACAAACTTCAAAACCTAACTTTAACATCTTTGTCTCTATCTCTCTTAACTCTTCCTCCTGACCAGGGACTAATTTAACTACCTCTTTTTTCTGTGCATTCTCTGGTGTAGACAAAGTCTTCCCAACACCTTTAAGAAATGCCGAAAGTTTTGCTACAAAACCACCCCCTATATCTTTTCCCTCCTTGATTGCCGTTATGTAATCTTTTGATTTCTGTTGCCAATAGTTTGCAACTGGTCTAACTATTATCTGTAACCAAGCCTTCTCGCCAGCTGCCATATCTGACATAGCTCCGGTAATAGCAGCAAGAGGATCTACATCGAAATTCCTAAATGTCTTTATTGGGAATATAGCATCCTTTTCCATCTCTATAACACCACATGTCACATATACATCATCGTAAGGAGTCCCATTTCCTTTCGTATAATCTTTCACATAACTAATATCTGCATTAGGATACTGTGCATATATCTGACCCTCTATAAACTTCGCTAAATGACCTGGAGTCACTACATACAAACATATACCATCCTCTGCCATAGAAACTATCTCAAAGCTAACTAGATCCAAAGATTTTCTAGAATCTCCTAATATTCCATGTATGGAAGCAAACATCTGTTCTGCTGCCAATGCAGATTTATCGTTCTCTCTTGGAACTAATATCTGCATAACGAGAGGATTTCTGATATCCTCAAACACCTCTTGTTCCTCCCTATTTCTTCTTGCATATAGAAAGATAAAGGCTACAAAAGCTCCACAGAATAATAAAAGCAAAAACATTACTAATACCATAATGTAATTTTAGGTTAAATATATCTATTAATCAAATATATATTAGAAACCATACATAAGCTTAAGATCTTCCCCTATTATAATTACAATATCTCCAGTAGTCATAAAAGATGGTCTCCCTTCTAATAAAACATAGTAATCAGAAAGTATAGAAGATACTACAGAAAGGGACTTTGGAAAATCTTCTTTATTACTTATATACAAAAGGGTCTTGTCTTGAACATCAGGAGCATTTTCGTATCTAACTACATCACAACCTGCATTCTCAAGCTTTCTTCCAAGCTCCATAGCTGCACCTGCTACACCAGAACCATTATAGACCTCTATTCTCACCCTCTCTTTCTCTAATTCCTTATCCAAAAGTGATGATGTAAAGCTTCTATAATACTCATCGAATTTCTTTGTATCAACATATCTTCTTTGACCACCTGTATCTACAAATTTTTCCTCTGAATATATATATGAAGACATATCTATCCCATACGCATCAGTACTCTTCAGAGTATTATTAATACCAATTAGGAAACCAAACACATTCACAAAATTTAAATTGGAGTATATATTCAAATCCAAACCTCTAATTTTTTGAGGATTAAATATACTCTTTAATATAGATACTCCCGATGATATGCTATTAAGATTATAAAATGAGTCACTAAATTTCTCATTATACATGTCTATATATCTATCTGGTGGATATTTTTCAAACCCATATACATCTTCCAATGTGTCAGTTGCTTCAGAAGAGAGATATATATAGTTATTAAATTTAAGCCCCAATACCTGCCCTATCTGCCAAACCGCGTACTCAATACCTCTACCCTCCTGAAGTGTATCCCCAGCATATCTAAACGAAGATATAGGTATTGCATTTCCAAAGTTCTCTTCTAATCCTTTGTAATATAACCATCCTGGAATATATATAAGAAGAGATTTCCCCTTTGAGGTATTTGTTATCAAAAGGAATGTATCAGATATCTTTCTATCATTATCATAACCACTTTCAACCATAACTAATGTCTTTTTACTGTCCTTAGAGTCCTCAGTTAATAGATATTTTGAGGACAAATTCTCTCCAGATCTATCTATACTCCTAATTGTTAGAAAGGATATAAGGAAATATATTACATACCCAAGAAACAGAGAAAGTACAATTCCAATTAAAATAGCCCGATATGGAATTACTCTGGACTCTTTTTTCTTTCTGATCCTTCTTCTCATTAATATTTAATACAATCTAAAGGTAATTCTCTTCCCTGATATATTTCTAAATGATAATAGAATCGATTCCAAACCTATACTTTTTGGTATACCATCTTTCTCTTCTTTTGAATAAAGCGTATCTCCGATTATACTGATACCGAGAAATTCTAATGTAGCTCTAATCTGATGCATTCTTCCTGTCTCTATCTTGATAAGTATCTGCTTGTCATTTATAGCTTTGACATATGAGAGAGCCTTTTTAGAATTGTTAAACTCTCTTGTATCAAATTTCATCTTTATTCTCTCTTTTGGATTCCTTCCTATATATCCATCTGCACAATACCAAGTATTATCAATCTTCATATCACTTTTTATTAGTTTGTCTATCTCTTTTGTAATATTGAGATTATACTTTTTTAGTTTTCCAATATTATATACATCAGCTAGATACAACTTATCAACCTTATGGTTCTCAAACTGTTTCTGGAGATGTTTTTGGAACTCGGGTGTTTTCCCAAATATAATTAAACCAGAGACTCCCTTATCTAGTCTATGAACAAGACCTACCCTAGTTACATCCTTATTCAAATCACCTGTTTTTGTTAAATATCCCTTTATATAATTCACAAGAGTATGTTGGCTATTTCCCTTCCCAGGATGAACAACCATATCTTTCGGTTTATTTATAACAAGATACTCTTTATTTTCTGCTATTATATTTAGTTCTTTCATTTCTCCCTGTATATCCTTATTTCTATCAATATCATTTAATATTCTCTCTAATTTCTCTATATTCACCTCTACCTCATCCCCTACTCTTAATTTATATGATTGTTTAATCTCTTTCCCATTTACCAAAACCGTATCTGAGAGAATCTTTTGGAGAAATGTCCTACTAGAGAT